>CAYSYY010000176.1:0-7465 GCA_964435265.1 uncultured Gemmatimonadota bacterium | reverse complement strand
TCTGGGCTCGTTGATGGTTGCGGCGCTGGCCGCCTTGTGCTGGCTGGACCATCGGGCCGCCGTGCCCGGACTGTGGCTGTTTCCCGTGGCCGCGCTATTCACCCTGGGCGCCACCGCTGAACTGCTGGGTCTCATCGAGGGACTGGCCGAATCGACCGCCGCCCTCCTGAAACTCTTCTCCGGCTGGGTCTCCGATCGCCTCGGCCGCCGCAAAGCCCTCACCGTCGGCGGGTACACCCTCTCGGCCCTCACCCGTCCGTTCATGGCGGTCGCAGCAACCGGCTGGCAGGTGCTCATCATCCGTTTCTCCGACCGGGTCGGGAAGGGGATGCGCAGCGCCCCCCGGGATGCCCTGATCGCCGACTCCTCGCCCGAAGGCTCGCGCGGCCGGGCGTTCGGTTTCCATCGCGCCATGGACCACGCCGGCGCGGTCATCGGTCCACTGCTGGCCATGGCGGTTCCCGCGGTCCGGGCCGGTGACTACCGGCTGGTGTTCTGGCTGGCGGCGCTGCCCGCTTTCGCCGGCGTGGCCGTGCTCGCCCTGGGGGTCCGGGAGACCGGCACCACCGGGCGCTCCGACACGCCGTCACGGCGCGGGAACGGCTTCGACCGTGCTTTCCGCCGCTACCTGATCGTGATCTTCCTCTTCACCCTCGGCAATTCCAGCGACGCCTTCCTGCTCCTCCATGCCTCGGCACTGGGGGTTCCACCGGTGCTGATACCGGCGCTCTGGACCTTTCACCATCTGGTCAAAGCCCTGGCGGCCACTCCCGGGGGGAGCCTGTCAGACCGGATCGGCCGGCGCCGGACGATCCTGGCCGGCTGGATCGTCTACGCGCTCGTCTACGCGGGCTTCGCCTTCGCTGCGCAGAGCTGGCAGGTGTGGATGCTCTTCGCCGTCTACGGGATCTACTTCGGATTCACCGAGGGAACCGAGAAAGCCTTCGTCGCCGACCTCGTGCCCGCGAGCCGGCGCGGGACGGCCTACGGCGCGTACAATCTGGCGATCGGTATCGGGGCACTGCCGGCGAGCGTGTTCTTCGGTATCCTCTACCACCGTCTGGGGGCGGCGGCCGCCTTCGGGTTCGGCGCCGTTCTCGCCGCCACCGCCTCGCTGCTCCTGCCGGGAGTGCGGATTCCCGGTGCCGGGAGTGACGCTCCGGACGCCGACGATGCCCGGTGAAGGGACGGGCGGGCAGGATCGGCGCGTCCACTATTGGGACGGATCGAAGCGGGGATCGCGGCCCCGGTAGTCTTCGGGCTTCGCCACTTTCTCGTTGATCCACTCGATCACCGCTGCGTTACCGTGGCTGTCGGGATCTTTCAGCAGGTAGGCGTCGGTGATGGCCAGGACGTGGAAGCCCTGCCGGAGCTGAAAAGAAAGGGTGGGATCCCCCAGCTCGCCGGCGATGACCTTCTGCACGTACTCCAGCACGCTCATCTCCGGCGCGTACTCCCCGTATCCGGCCAGGCGTGCCCCCGCCCTGATGCGCAGCAGGCCCAGGCGCCGGCACAGTTCCCGCCGGGCGGCGTAGAGCTTTGAGCCGATCCCCATCCCCTGCCAGGCGGGATCCACCATGATCTCGGCTCCGTAGAGGGTGCGGCCGTACTCGGGATCGTGGGTGGTGAAATATCCGTAATCGGTGATCTCGCGCCAGGAGTGATCGAACTCGTAGTCATCCCACAGCACGATCAGGCTGGCCGCCATACCCACCACCAATCCGCTCGGCTCGTGCACGGCCACGAGCTGCCCCTCCGGGAAGACCGTCAGTTGGCTGGTGAGCTGGTTCTCACCCCAGGGTTTGGAACTGGGGTAGACGTCGAGGCAGATGCCGGTAATCCGCTGGAAATGTTCCGGGCGGGTGGTGACGACCGTGATCTGGTCGCGGATGTCGGAGGACATACCTCCTCGATTCAGAGCTTCACATGCTCCAACGTGGCCAGCACCTCGGCGGTGGTGCAGCTGTCGCGCAGGGGCAGGACCGTCCCCCGCTCCCGGGATTCCCGGATGGTTTCCAGGTTCAGGTCGCCGATGACCATCATCTCCTGATTGGGATTCCCCTCCGCCAATATACCATCCCGGGCGAAGGAGAAGTCGCTCGGAGTGAGGATGGCCGACTGACCGTAGTTGAGCGAGACGGCGGGGATCATGGGGATGGAGCCGACGGTGCTGGCCAGCACGACGTAGATCTGGTTCTCGATGGCGCGGGCCTGGGCGCAGTAGCGCACCCGCAGGTAGCCCTGCCGTTCGTCGGTGCAGGAGGGGACGAGCAGGATGACGCACCCCTCCCGGGCGGCCGCCCGGGCCAGTTCGGGGAACTCCACGTCGTAGCAGATGGCCACCGCGATCCGGCCGAAGGAGGTCTCGAAGATACGCAGCCGCTCCCGCGGGCTGATCAGCCACTCCTCTGCCTCCCAGCGGGTCAGGTGCAGTTTGCCCTGCCAGGCGTGCTCGCCGGCCGGATTGAAGACGAGGCAGTGGTTGAAGACCCGGTCGTCCCCGTCGTCCATGACCGGCAGGGTGCCGGCCGCGACATAGAGCCCGGTCTCCCGGGCCAGCCCGCTGATCAGGTCGACGATCTCCCCCCCGCGGCGGGCCAGGTCGCGGACCTGCTCGGGGATGGACTTCTTCAGGTCGCCCAGGGTCATGAGCTGGACGGTGAAGTACTCGGGCAGCACCAGCAGCCTGACCCGGTAATCAGCGGCCGTGTACACCAGCCCCGTGACCTGCTCGGCAAAGGCCGCGAACGAGGTAACCGGCCGGATCCAGTACTGGACCGCAGCCACGCGGATGATCTCACCCATCCGATATCTCCCTGTGCGGGTTGCTATCCCACTCCATTGCTACCATATCTCCACGACAGACGCCTCGTCCATCTGGAGAGCAGGTGCGGGATCGGTCCGTATCGCTCTCACCGCCGGTGGCATGTTCGCCTCGACCGGGACCCCGAGTCTATTCGATCCGCAGTACCTGCATGGGATCGGTCCGGGCCGCCCGGCCGGCCGGCACGAGGGTCGCGACGAGGGCGGTGGTGGTGATAATCACAGCAACACTGACGAGGGTCAGGGGATCGAGGGGTGTCACCTCGAAGAGCTGTTCTGAGAGTAACCGGCCGAGGATCTGCGCTCCGGCCAGTCCGATGAGCAGGCTCACCACCACGATCCGGAAGGTTTCCCCCAGCAGCATGCGTTCGATCCGGTTCCTGTCGGCTCCGACCGCCAGGCGGATCCCGATCTCGCGACGACGCAGGGATATGACGTACGAGAGCACTCCGAAGATCCCGACCGCGGCCAGCAGCAGGGCCGCGGCCGCAAAGGCGCTGAGCAGACGGGTCAGGGCCGTGGTCGAGGCCACCGAGGCGGCCAGGGCATCCTCCATCGTCCTGAAGCCGACCACCGGCAGGTTGGGATCGTATTGGTGCAGCACCTCGCGGACCGCTCCGACGGCGGCATAAGAATCGCCGAGAGTACGGATGATCAGGACCATATTCCGCCAGGGATTCTGTCGATGCGGGATATAGACGATACTGCGTTCGATGTCGTCAGGGCCGCTCATCAGCTCGTTGCCCACCACCCCCACGATTTCGCGGTAGACGTTCTCATCACGCCAGGAGCGGACCCGCTTGCCGATCGGGTCCTCGTCGCCGAACATCGCCTCGGCCATGACCTGGTTGATGATCATGACCGGGACGCTTTCGGCATCGTCGGCCGGGGTGAAGTCCCGACCGCGCAGGAGCGGCAGTCCCACGGTCTGGAAATGCTCATCCCCCACCACGACCCAGGGGCCTATGAGTTCGTTCCCGGCCGGCGGTTCGGCCCACCCTTCGGCCAGGAAGGCCCGCCACAGGTTGAACCCCCCGCCGCCGAGCGAGAGCATCGAACGGACGGTGGCCGCTTCGACCATCGGCAGGCGCACCAGCTCGGCACGGATCTGCGCGAAGTGTCTCACATTCTCGACCGGATCGGGGTAGCGCCTCTGCGGCAGGGACAGCCCCACGGTGAGCAGGTTCTCGTGCTCAAAGCCCGGGTCGACCTGGAAGAGATTGTCGAGACTGCGCAGGAGCAGGCCGGCCCCGAACAGCAGCATCACTGAGAGAACGAGTTCGAGTCCGACCAGCAGGTTGCGACCCCGGAGCTGCCCGCGCCCGGCGGTCATCCACGAACCCGCCTGGCTCACCAGGCCCTGCCCGCCCGCCGAGGTCGCCCGCAGGCCCGGCAGCAGACCGAAGAGCACGGCCGCACCCAGGCTCACCGCCAGGGCGAAGAGGAGCACCGACGGATTGATCGCCGCCTCGTCGATCCGGGGTATGTCACCCGGAATGACCGTGAGCAGGATCCGGATCAAAGCGGCCGCCAGCACCGTGCCGGTCGCTCCGCCGGCAAGGGCCAGCAGAACGCTCCCGGTCATATGAAGCCGGAGCAGGCGCCGCCGCCCGGCCCCCATCGCCCGGCGCACTGCGAACTCGTGCCCCCGCTCCGAAGCGTGGGCGAGCTGCATGTTGGCGATGTTCACACATCCGATGAAAAGCACGAAAGTGATCGCTCCGAGCACGAGCCAGAGGGCCAGTCTGGCCTCTGAGCCGAGCAGGTAGTCGAGCAGGGGGACAGCGATGGAACGGAGGTGCTGGCGTATGCCGGGGTAGGCCTCTTCGTGACGGAGAGCGATCGCTTCCAGAGCGGCATTCACACTCGGGAGTTCATCGATTCCCTTGAGACGGGCCAGACATCGCCAGGCGTTATTGGTCCATTCCGGTTCGTTGATGGCCAGCGGTCGGGGATAGGGAGCCCACAGTTCGATCCCGTCCAGCACCTCTGCTTCATCCGGAACCACGCCCACGATCTCGAACGACTGTTCCTGAACCTGGATGGTACTGCCGACCGCCGAGACCTCTCCCCCGAAAGCCCGCTGCCAGAAACCGTAGCCGATGAGGACAACCGGTGCCCCCGGCGCTCCGGGAGCGATCTCTTCGGCCGCGAACAGTCTGCCCGCGACCGGCTCGATCTGCAGGGCGCTGAAGAACTGATCGGTGACCTGGGCGGCCGTCACCTGCAGGGGCTCATCGAATCCCGTCACCGTCACCTGTGTCGTGACGTACACGGCTACCTCCTCGAACACCCCTTCCTGGCGCCAGGTCACGTAATCGTTCCAGGTCACGTTGAACCTGTTCCCCTCATCGATCCGCATATTCTGCACGGCCACGAGACGATCAGACTCATTGAACGGGAGAGGCCTGAGAAGGACTGTATCGACCAGGCTGAAGACCGCCGTCGTGGCCCCGATACCGATGGTGAGGGTGAGGACCACGAGGAGCGAGAAGCCCGGGCGGCGGAGCATAGTGCGAAGGCTGAAGCGCAGGTCGGCGAAGAACGAGGTCATGATCTCTGGATCCCTTCGGGCATATGTTAGTTCGGGCTCGCGGCTGGCCTGAAGTGGCGCTGGCTGTAGATGGCGCCACCACTCCCGCCCGGCGGTGCGGAGAAGGTCGAGGTACTCTGAGAGCAGGAAGGTGATCCGGCGCACAGAGCTCCGGCACCGATATGCCGACACCCGCTCCCGGTGCAGGCGGACCATTTCGAGGCCGTATTCCCTCCTGAATCCCCGCGGGGTGAGCCCGAGCAGGAGGCGGTAGATGCCGAACCGGCGTTCGCTCATGACTGCTCCGCCGGGATCAGACGCAGAGCCCGGGCGGTCTCGACCAGCTCGGCCAGCCGCTGGACTTCCGCCTCGAGAACATCCCGTCCGAAGGCGGTCGGCCGGTAGTACCGGCGACGGGGATCATCGCGTTTCGACTCGGTCGGAGGATCGATCTCCTCCACGAGCCCCTCATGGCGCATCCGCTTCAGGGCCGAGTAGAAGGTCCCGGTTCCCGGGCTGCGATCGCCGCCCAGACGCTCCTCCACGGCCCGGATGATGGCGTAGCCATGCCGGGGTTCCTCGTAGAGGATCAGCAGGATCAGGAAGCTCAGGTGGGTGAGCGGCAGTATCTGGAGGATGTCGGTCCGGCTGCGCTTCATCAACAATTCCTCCCTCAGGAGAAGGAGAAGGTTCAGGAGAAGTCCGTCCGGATCGGCCCTTGAGGCAGACGATCCGGAGGCGGCCATCTATACCGATGAACGATATATCTGTCATCTGTATACGCAGTGGATTGACTGCAGGTTGCACGACGAGAGCAGACAGGAAAGCGCAGGGTGATGCGACGAAGGATAAGGTTGAAGGAGCCGGGGGACGGCGGTGAGGGATCTGGTGGACCCTACTGGATTCGAACCAGTGACCTCTTGGTGTACGTATGTTTTGAGTAATGTTACGGGGATACAGGCCTGCCGCGGATCTGAGTGCAATATATGTCGATATAATTGAAAAACATCGACACATTCTCTTGACCTGTCGCCGACGGCGACCTATCCTCGGAACATGTCGACAGAAAGGAGTTTATTCATCATGAGTACAGATTCCTGGCATGCTGACCGTCCCTACAATAATCTCCCACCCTTGTCCACGGTCGAAGACCTCGAAACGAAGGCGGTCCTGCGGGCGTGCATCGAAGCACGTGCCGCCCTGGCCGAACTCAAGCAGGCTGCCAGGTTCATTCCCAACCAGGGGATGCTCATCAACACCCTGCCGCTTCTCGAGGCCCAGGCCAGTTCCGAGATCGAGAACATCGTCACGACCATGGACAAGCTCTTCGAGAACCTGCACCGGGAGGGCAACGTCGATCCGGCCACCAGAGAAGCCCTGCGCTACCGGCAGGCCCTGATGGAAGGGTATCGGGCCCTGGGCAGGCGCCCTCTCAGCACGGCCACTGCGGAAGCTGTGTGTACCAGCATCAGGGGCGTGGAGATGCGTGTGCGTCGGGTGCCCGGCACGAAGCTCGTCGGTGGTTCTTCAGGTGAACCGATCTACACACCTCCGGAAGGGGAGACCGTCATTCGCGATCTGCTGGCTGACTGGGAGAGATTCATGAACACGGAGCAGGATCTCGATCCGCTCATTCGCCTTGCGGCAGGTCATTACCAGTTCGAAGCCATTCACCCCTTCACCGACGGAAACGGCCGCACGGGCCGGGTGCTGAACAACCTGTTCCTGGTCCAGGAGGGATTGTTGAACCTGCCCATCCTCTACCTGAGCAGGCATGTTCTCCGGCATAAAGACGAGTACTATGATCTGCTTCTCGATGTCACGAAACGGGGGGCCTGGGAGCCCTGGCTGCTGTACATGATGGAAGCGGTTCGGGAGACCGCATCGTGGACGACAGACAAGATCGCTGCGATCCGGGATCTCTTCGATGTCACCGTCGCGCATGTCCGGCGACACGTGCCGAAGATCTACAGCCGGGAACTGGTCGAAGTGCTTTTTATCCAGCCCTATTGCAGAATCGCCAACCTGGTGGACGCTGGAATAGCCCAAAGGCAGGCAGCCTCCAGGTATCTGAAACTCCTGGGCGAAATCGATGTCTTGACGGAACGG
>CAYSYY010000175.1:0-7478 GCA_964435265.1 uncultured Gemmatimonadota bacterium | reverse complement strand
ATCGGTCCGCTCGCCCACAACCGGGTCGTCTGCATGATCTGCGGGGAGGCTTACTGGGGCACCCTCGAGCAGCTGGCGCGCAGCAAGGGGATAGAAGATATCGACGGCCTCGTCGCCGAACTCTCCGAATTGATCTGACGCGACAGGACCCTTGCCGCCGGGAACGTCATGTCCGTACCCGTACCGCCGGCCTCTCAGAGTTCGTACAGGTGCTGAACGGCGTCCCGCTCGCCGACCACGAGCAGCAGGTCCTCCCCGGTCAGCAGGTGGTCGCTGTGGGGCAGGACCGCCTCGCCCCCGTCGCGTGGCCGTATCATGACGACCTCGACCCGGTAGCGGGTGCGCAGCTCCGATTCGCTCAGGAGCCTGCCTCGCAGCGGAGGGGGCACCGGCAATTCGGCCAGCAGGTAGCGGTCCCCCAGCGGCACCATCGTCCTGGTCGTCACCTCCTCGACCCCCCGGCTGATCTCCGAAGCCAGGTCGCGGGTGAGGATCTCGCGGTTGTACCGCGCCACGACATCCTGCCGCCGGATCACGCCCAGCAGGTGGTCATCGGTCCCTGTCTCTACTACCGGCAGCTCATCGACATGACTGCGGCCGAATTCGGCCATGACCCGGTCCAGACCGGTGTCGGGGGTGACGGTGCGCACCGGGTGGGTGGCGATGTCCTCGGCCACCAGTACGTTGCGCAGGTGTTCCTGCTCGGGGACGACCTGGCGCAGATCCACCAGGTCGATGGTCCCGCTCAGACGGTCGGCGGCGTCGAGCAGGAAGAAGCGGGAGTGGGTCGAGGCGGCCATCAGCCGGAGCAGGTCGATCAGGGAGGTATGCCCGGCGACGGTGGCCGCCGGCTTCAGGCCGACGTCGCGAACCGGGATGTTGCGCAGGATGTTCACTTCGCGGCCGCGCGAGAGCACCGTGCCGCGCCGCCACAGCTTCTCGGTATAGATCGAGACCTTGCTGAGGCGGGTGGCGATCAACGTGGCCAGTCCGCAGGCCAGCATGAGCGGCAGGATGATGCGGTAGTTGGCGGTGAGCTCGAAGAGCATGAGCACTGCAGTTAGCGGCGCGAAGGTGTCGGCGGCCAGGAACGCCCCCATCCCGACCATGGCGTAGGCACCCGGTCCGGCCGTCGGGAACGGGGCGACGGCGTTCACGATGGTGCCGAGCCCGCCCCCCAGCAATGCACCCATGAGCAGGGTGGGGGAGAGGATCCCCCCCGAGCCGCCCGAGCCGAGGGTGAGGGAGGTGGCGATGATCTTCGCGCCGAGGATGAGGAACATGAGTGTCCACGGCCAGGTGGTCTCCTCGCTCAGGATCGCGAAAGCGTTCTGGTACCCGACCCCGAGCACCTGGGGGACCGCCAGCGCCAGGGCGCCCAGCAGCAGCCCGCCCGCGGCGGGACGCACCCACTGCGGCACCGCCGGGCGCGATTCGAAAAGATCGGTCATCGCCGCCATCGACTTGATGAAGGCCACCGCCGCCACGGCGGCCAGCAGCCCGAGCAGGGCGTAGGGGATGAGTTCCCAGGGACTGGCGAAGGTGAAGGCGTGAGGCGGCATGGGGAAGGTGGGAACGTCGCCGTAGATGGTGCGGCAGACCACCGTCCCGAGCACCGATCCGATGATGACGGGGGTGAAGTTGGCCACCCCGAAATCGCCCAGGATCACCTCGGCTGCGAAGATGGCTCCGGCGATGGGGGTATTGAAGGTGGCGCCGATACCCCCTGCGGCGCCGGCCGCGATGAGGATCTTCACCGAGCGCGACGGGATGCGGCTGATCGCTCCGATGGTGGCGCCCAGGCTCGAGCCGATCATGACGATCGGTCCCTCCCGACCGGCGCTCCCCCCCGTGCCGATCGTGATCATCGAACCGAGGGCCTTGAGCGGAGCGAGCCGCCCGCGCATGCGTCCCTCGCGCAGGGCGAGGGCCTCCATCACCTCGGGCACTCCGTGCCCTTTGATTTCCTTGGCCACGAATTGGATGAGCAACCCGACCGCCAGTCCTCCCGCGGCCGGCACGAGCAGGATGCGCCACCACGGCAGGCTCGGAGCGATGACCGCCGGGCTCTCGGTACCGCTCCAGAGGAGCCGGGTCATCAGGTCCACCAGCTCGCGGAATCCGGCCGCGGCGAATCCGATCAGGCCCCCGACGATGACCGAGAGGACGATCAGCTGGGTCTGCTCGCTCTGACGGAAGTCCCGGAAACGGTCGGAAGAGAAGAAGGAGAAGAAAGTCATGAAACGGGGGGATCCAGTTTCCGGGTCACTACGTCGGTGTCGATGGCCACCACGGCCAGGTTCTTCCACTCCGAGATCCGCGCGGGGGTCAGCCGCTCACCGGTGCCCGGGGCGTACTTCTCGGCCAGCCGGCGCAGGGCGTCGAGGCGTTCGGCCTCATCGATCACCACGCGCGCCCGCCCCCAGGCGATGACGCTCTCATAGTGCCAGTGCAGGGTGCAGGGATCCTCGCCTCCGGCGAACTCCGCCTCATCCACCTCGAGACACACCCGGGGGTTGCGTTCCAGCGAAGTCATCTTGCGGCCGTGGCGGGAACCGTGAAAATAGATGGTCCCCTCATGCCACACGAACGACAGGGGGACCACGTACGGCTCGCCCTCGAGACAGGTGCCGAGACGGCCGATCCGGCCTTCGCGGAGGAGCCGGGGGGGATGTCGGTGGTCCGGATCGGGCATCATACCATCTCGATCGGCGGTCCGCCCCGTCGCCGTGGGTCGGCGGGCGGGCCGCGTTGACACATCTCCTGGGATGGGCTAGAAGTGAAATCAATGCACCTCCGGGAGGGGGGCCAGAGAAAAGGGAGAGAACGGCCATGAGGATCGGGAACAGTACACCGGACGGGTACTCCCGCCGGAGCTTCATGAGGGTTCTGCTCGGGAGTTCCGCTCTGTCGGTTGCGGCGCTCGACCGCCTGAACGCCGGGATCTATCGAGAACTGGACGACCTGCTGGCCGATTACCGGCAGGATCCCTCACCCGACGGGGTCTTCTGGGAGGCGGTCCGCCGGCACTACCACCTGCAGGACAACATCGTCATGATGAACAACGGCACGGTCGGACCGATGCCGAAACCCGTGTTCAATACCCTGATGCGGGCCTTCCGGGTACAGGTGGAGAATCCGTATGAGGTTTACAGCACCTTCGGGGCGCGCCGGGAGGAGGTGCGGCGCAAGCTGGCCGGCTTCATCGGGGCCGATCCATCCGAGGTGGTCCTGACCCGCAACACCACCGAAGGGATGAACTTCATCTCCAACGGTCTCGATCTCGAACCGGGGGACGAGGTGCTGCTCTCCTCGATGGAACACCCCGGCGGCCTCCATCCCTGGCGGCTGAAGGCGGCGCGCTGCGGGATCGTCGTACGCGATGTGCCGATCGGTCTGCCCCCCGGGAGCGTGGACGAGCTCATGACCGCCTTCCGGGGGGGCATCACCGACCGCACGAAGGTGATCAGCGTCAGTCACACCGTGTACATATCGGGGCTCATCTTCCCGGTGAAGGAACTGAGCGAGCTGGCCCGGGAACGGGGTATCCTGCTGCTGACCGACTCCGCCCACGGCCTCGGCATGCTCGATCTGAACATGCGGGAGCTGGGGATCGACTTCTTCACCTCGAGCCCCTACAAGTGGCTGGGGGCGCCGTGCGGGCGCGGCCTGCTCTGGGTCAGGAGCGAGATGACCGACCGGGTCTGGCCGACCATCGCCTCGGGGGGGTGGGACACCATCCAGACGGCGGCCAAGTTGGAAACCCTGAGCCAGAGGGCCCTGCCGCTGACCTTCGCCCTGGGCGAGGCGATCGACTTCCAGGAGCGGATCGGCTCCGACCGTATCGAGCGCCGGGTCAAGACCCTGGCGGCCCGGTTGAAGGAGGGTCTGCGGTCGATCCGGGGCGTACGCCTGCACACCAGCGCCGATCCCTACCTGAGCGCCGGGCTCACCGCCTTCTCGGTCGAGGGGGTCGAACCGGACACGATCGTGAACTGGCTTCGCGAGAAGTACAACATCATCATCCGCACGATCGGGTCCGAGCGCGCCGGGACGCGCGGAGTGCGCGTCTCGACTCATATCTTCCACCGCGACGCCGACGTCGACACCGTGCTCGAGGGGGTGAAGTATCTGGCCGAGAACCGGGCATAGGGCTGGCCCCGCGGAGAACGAATGACGACGGAAGTCTGACTCAGGGCATCACCGACCGGCCGTGATCTCGCTCCGGTAGGGGAAAAGCGCCGGAGTGCCCCCGGTGTGCCAGAAGAGGATGCGGGCCCCGGCCCGGAAATACCCCTTCGAGATCAGATCGAGCAGTCCGGCCATCGCCTTGCCGGTGTAGACCGGATCGAGCAGGAGCCCGTCGGCGGCGGCCGTCCGGGCGATCGCGTCGGCCACGGCCGGAGTGACGATGCCGTACCCCGCCTCGAGATAGTCGTCGAAGATGACGATATCGTCCTCGCCGGTGCGTTCCTCCACTCCCAGCATCGCGAAGGTCTCGTCGGCGATCCGACCGACGTACCCGGCCATCTCCTCCCGTCCGGCCGACACGCTGATCCCGATCACGGGGATGCCGGGAGTAAGCAGCTTCGCCCCGACCAGCAGTCCGGCCTGGGTGGAGCCCGATCCCGTGGCGTGTACCACGACGTCGAAGTTCACGCCGGCCTCCCCGGCCTGGCCCACCGCTTCCCGGAACGCGTTGACATAGCTGATCGCGCCCCACGGCCGCGTCATCGAGCCTTCGGTGAGCGAGCCCCCGATCGGGGCGACGTAGGCGCGCCGCCCGGCCGCGCTCTCTTCGGCCACGGCCTCCTCGATCAGATCCCGAACCGCCGCAAGTTCGAGCATCTTGATATCGGCGGCGGCCTCGACGATGCGGATCCGGGCGCCGAAGATCCGATCGAGCAGCAGGTTGCCGTCGTTTTCGGCGTGATGTCCGGGCCGGTTGATCAGCACCAGCGAGCAGCCCAGTCCGAGCCGGGCCGCCGCCGCAGCCGTCTGGCGGCACCAGTTGGACTGCACTCCCGCCCAGGTGACGATCGAATCCGCACCCTGGGCCTGCGCCTCGGCCATGATGTAGTCGAGCTTGCGGGTCTTGTTCCCCCCGAAGGCGAGTCCCGTGGCGTCGTCGCGTTTGGTCCAGACCTCGCAGGTGCCGAGGGCGCGGGAGAGCCCCTCCAGCTTCTCCAGCGGAGTGGGCAGGTGGGCGATGTTCAGACGGGGCAGGGGATCGAGCAGGGCGGCGAGTTCGGTCGGGGTCGGCATGGGTCCGGCTCCTCCGGTTGCGGTTTCTTCCTCCGGCTGCGGTTCCACCGGGCGGAGAGCGCCGGCCGATCCGGAGGGGCCGGCCGACTCGTTCCCATTGTAGCGGCTGCCCGACGGTGTCTGGAAGACTCTCCTTGCATGAGCGCCCTGTCCCGCAACAACGGCGGTATTCGAGCGGCGCCGCATCTAGGAGCTCCCCGGTTGCGCCCCCGGGAGCGGATCAGTACAGTCTGATCGGTATCACGGGAACAGGGAACCGGTCGGAGAAGGCCGCCGGAGGCGGAGGACGATCATGCCGGGGACAGGCAAACGGGCCGCGGCGGCCCTTCTGAGCATCGGGCTCACGGCTGGTGTCGCGGCCGCCTGCGCCCCCTCCGGCCGCCGCCCCGACGGGGTGGCGGTGGCGGTCAGCATCCAGCCGCAGGCCTGGCTGGTGGAACGCATCGCCGGGGACCTGATCGAAGTCGTTCCGCTCCTCAACCCCGGGGACAGCCCGGCCACTTACCAGCCCACCGACGCCCAGATCAGCCGGGTCCTGAGGGCCGCCGTCTACTTCCGGATCGGCGTCCCCTTCGAAGACGGAGAGTGGTTCCGGGCCGTCGCCACGGGCCGACAGGTCCGGATCGTCGACTTGCGCGAGGGGATCACCCTGCGCCGTATCGAAGCCGGCTATGCCCGCGCCCCCGCCGGGGAGCACGATCACGCCGGTGAATCCGAGCCCGGTCACGAACAAGCGGCCGGCGGTCACGAGCAAGCGGCCGGAGGTCACGAACACGCGGCCGGCGGCCCCGATCCCCACATCTGGCTCTCACCCCGTCTGCTCCACGTGCAGGCCGCCACGGTCGAGCGCGCTCTGGCCGAGCTTCTGCCGGAAGAGGCGGCCGCCTTCAGCGCCAACCGCGAGGCTCTGGACGCCGAGCTGGATGCCCTCGATGCCGCTATCCGGATCCGTCTGGAGCCGGTGCGCGGCGCCGCCGTCTTCCTGTTCCATCCCTCCTGGGGGTACTTCGCCGATGACTACGGACTGCGGCAGATCCCGATCGAGATCGAAGGCAAGGAGCCGAGCGACTCCGAACTGACCGCTTTCCAGGAACTCGCCCGGCGCGAGCGGGTACGCGTCATCTTCGTTCAACCCCAGATCACCAGCCGTACGGCACGGATCCTCGCCGAGGCGCTCGGAGCCGAGGTGCAGGTTCTGGATCCCCTGGCCCGGGAGGTGACGGAGAACCTGCGCACGGTGGCCGAGACGCTGGCCGGAGCCCTGCGATGATCGCGCCGCCGGTCGTCGATCTCAGGAACGTCACCTTCCACTACCCCGGCTACGAGGCCGCGCCCCCCGTGCTCGAAGACGTCACCCTGCAGGTCGAGGCGGACGACTACCTGGGACTGGTGGGCCCGAACGGCGGCGGGAAGACCACCCTGCTCAGGATCATGCTCGGGCTCCTGACACCGGAGCGGGGCACGGTCACGGTCTTCGGCCGCCCGCCGGGCGAGGTGCGCCATCGGATCGGCTACGTGCCGCAGCACGCCGCCATCGACACCAGCGTTCCCGCCACGGTGCTCGACATGGTGCTGATGGGGCGGTTGGGACGGGCCGGCTGGGGTCTGCGTTTCGGACGCTCCCACCTCGACGTGTGCCTGCGGGCGCTGGAGCAGACGCAGACGGCCGAGCTCGCCCGGCGGTCGATCGACGAACTCTCCGGCGGGCAGCGCCAGCGGATCCTGATCGCGCGGGCCCTCGCCTCCGAGGCCGAGATCCTGCTGCTGGACGAACCGACCGCCGGGGTGGACGCTCCCGCCGAACGGTCCTTCCACGAGCTGTTGATGCAGCTCAACGGGCACCTGCCGATCGTGGTGGTGAGCCACGACATCAGCTTCGTCTCCTCGCATCTGAAGACGATCGCCTGCCTAAACCGGCGCCTGGTCTGTCACGGCGCCTCGGAGATGACGGTCCCGCTCATCCCGCGCGCCTATGCCGATCCCGACGAAGTGGTCCGGCTGCAGCACTCCGACGAGTGCCCGGCCAGCCACATCAAGGACGGCACCTGCGACGATCACGGCCCCGGTCCGGGAACAGCGGGAGCCGGAGAATCGGGCTCCGGCGGGGAACCTTCATGAGCGGGTTCTTCGCCGACCTCGGGTCCAATCCCCTGCTCCTGACCGGACTCGCGGCCGGGATCCTGGCGGCGGTGGCGTGCGGGATCATCGGTCCC
>CAYSYY010000174.1:0-7487 GCA_964435265.1 uncultured Gemmatimonadota bacterium | reverse complement strand
CGGCCAGGGTGGCGGCGGTGCTGCGCGGGCTGGGAGTGGAGAAGGGTGACCGGGTCGCGATCGTGCTGCCCAATGTGCCGCAGTACATCCCCGCTCACTTCGGCATCGTGCGCACCGGCGCCGTGGTGGTGCCGAACAACCCTCTCTACACCGACAAGGAACTCGCTTTCCAGCTGCGGGACAGCGGGGCGAAGATCGTCATCGCCCTCGATCTGCTGGCCGCCCGGATCGATCGGATCTGGACGGAATCGGGGATCGAGCACTGCATCCTCTGCCGTGTCAACGACTACCTGCCGGGGATCCTGAAATATCTATATCCGATCAAGGCGCGGCTCTCCGGGCAGCGGGCGAAGGTCCCCGGCGATGACCGTTTCAGCTACTTCACCGACCGGATCGCCGCCGCCGATCCCGCCGCCGGGGCACCGGCCGAAGTGGAGCGCGGTGACCTGGCCATGCTCCTCTATACCGGCGGCACGACCGGAACGAGCAAGGGGGCGATGCTCACCCACCTGAACCTGCACGCCAATGTGACCCAGACGGCGTTCTGGCTGACCGATCTCAAGCGGGGCGAGGAGGTCATCATGGCCGCGCTCCCCTTCTTCCACTCCTACGGTCTCACGACCTGTCTGCACCTGGCCGTGAAGTCGGCCTCGACGGTGGTGCTGGTACCGCGCTTCGACGTCACCCACGTCATGAAGGACGTGCAGAAACACGGTGTGACCATCTTCCCCGGTGTGCCGACCATGTACGTGGCGATCAACAACCATCCCAAGGTGGCGAAATTCGATCTCTCCACCATCCGGGCGTGCATCAGCGGGGCGGCGCCCCTGCCGCTCGAAGTACAGAAGCAGTTCGAAGAGATCAGCGGCGGGCGCCTGGTGGAGGGGTACGGCCTCAGCGAGGCGAGCCCCGTGTGCATAGCCAATCCGGTCTACGGCCGGCGCAAGATCGGCACCATCGCTCTGCCCCTGCCGGGGACCGACGCCGCCATCGTGGAACCTGAAACGAAGAAGGAGCTCGGGATCGGCGAGGTCGGCGAACTGGCGGTACGCGGCCCGCAGGTCATGCAGGGCTACTGGCAGATGCCCGCCGAGACCGAAGAGCAGCTGCAGAACGGCTGGCTCTTCACCGGCGATATCGCCACCGTCGACGACGAGGGCTACTTCGCGATCGTGGACCGGAAGAAGGACATGATCATCTCGGGCGGCTACAACATCTACCCGCGCGAGGTCGAGGATATCCTCTACGAGCACCCGGCCGTGCTGGAGTGCGGTGTGATCGGGGTCGAGGACGAGTACAAGGGGGAGGCGGTCAAGGCCTACCTGGTGCTCCGGGAGGGGGGGCAGGCGACCGAGAAGGACATCCTGGACTTTTGCCGCGAGAACATGGCCAAGTACAAGGTGCCGGCCGCGGTCGTTTTCGCCGAAGAGCTGCCCAAGAGCCTGATCGGGAAGATCCTTCGCAAGGACATCCGGGCCATGGACGAGGTGGGAGCCATCCGGCCGCTGGAGAAGGCCTGAACCGGGCCCGGGGCGCAACCTGCAAATCCCTCTCAGCGGGAGGTCATTCATGACGGCACGCCGCTATCAGCCGGCCTACCGGCACGCCTGCTTCCAGGGCATCCTGGCGTCGCTGCTGACGGCGGCGCTCGCCTTGGCCGCCGTGCCAGCCTCGGCCCAGATCGGGGGCGGGGAGTTCGCCGCCCGGCGCGGGCTCCTGCGGGCGGCCATGGGCGACGGTCTGTATGTCTTCGCGGCCGCGATCGACCGGGACGGTCGCCAGGAGCCCGGATTCCGTTATCTCACCGGCTGTCTCGAGCCGGTCGGGGTGCTGCTCATGGGGCAGCAGGGCGGGCGGACGGACGAGTACCTCCTCCTGCCGTCGCCGCGCCGGGGAGGGGCCTTCGATCCGGCCGGGACCGCCCTGGAGGCGGTGGGGCGCCGGGGAGCGATCGCGGTCCGCCCGCTGGAGGATCTCGAAGCCGTGATCCGCGACCTCGGTTCACCGAGCCCCGGGCGGATCATCACGACCCTGCCGGCCGAGGATGGATCGGTCGAACTGATCCGGAGCGTGCTGGGGCCGGGGGAACTCCCGATCGTCAATCCCCGGCGGGCGCTCTCCGATCTGCGCGCCGTCAAGTCCGCAGCCGAGATCGAACTGCTGCAGGTGGCCTCGGACATCACCCGCCTGGGCCAGATCGCCGCCATGCGCACGGCCGAACCGGGAATGAACGAGTTCGAGCTGCAGGCCGTCATCGAATACACCTTCGCCCGCTACGGTTCCCAGCGTCCCGGCTTTTCCAGCATCATCGGCTCGGGTCCCAACAGCCTGGTGCTGCACTATGGCGAGAATGACCGTTTCATGCCGGGCAGTGATGTGGTGGTCATGGACGTCGGGGCCGAGTACTTCGGGTACACTTCGGACGTGACCCGTACCATCCCGGTCGACGGCACTTTCAGCCCCGCGCAACGCGACATCTACGAGATCGTACTGGCCGCCAACCTGGCCTGTGCCCGGCTGGCCGAGACCGCGGGAACTCCGTACCGGGTTCTGCAGGATGAGGCTCAGCGGGTCATCGGTGAGGGACTGGCCCGCATAGGTCTGATCAAGAGCCCCGCGGCCACGGTGCCCGGCCGGCGCAGCAGCCAGGTGGGTCTGTTCTTCTATCACGGTCTCGGGCACGGCATCGGTCTGGTGGTGCACGACTCGATGCCGGCGGATATCGTTCCCGGATCGTGCTTCACCATCGAGCCGGGGATCTACGTGCGTCCCGAGGTGCTGGATATGCTCGGATCGGGGCCCGAGGCCGAGGCCCTGCGCGTGAAGATAGCCCCGGCGGTGGCCCGTTACGCCAACATCGGCGTGCGCATCGAAGACTCCTTCGCCTTCACCGAAGACGGGCTGGTCTGCCTGAGTGCCGGTACGCCGCGCACCATCGCCGAGATCGAGGCGGTGATGGCCGGGCGGAACCTCGCTGCACTGGATCGCGACGCCGAGCTGGTCGAGCTGTACCGGAGGTTCCGCATTCCGCCGCCGTGAACCGGTCGGCGGGAGCGTCCGCCGGAGGGGTTTCCCGATCAGGCGAAGGCCGGGATTCCGGTGATCTGCTGACCCACGATCAGGGTATGCATGTCGTGGGTGCCCTCATAGGTATAGACCGACTCGATATTGCCCAGATGGCGCATGATCGGGTACTCGGCGGTGATGCCGTTGGCCCCCAGGGTCTCCCGGGCCAGCCGCGCGCATTCCCGCGCCACCTGGCAGCCGTTGCGCTTGGCCAGGCTCACCCGGGCGAAGGTGGCCCGGCCCGTATCCTTGAGCCGGCCGAGCTGCAGGTTCAGCAGCTGTCCCTTGGTGATCTCGGCGATCATACCCACCAGGCGCTCCTGCACCAGCTGGAAGGCGGCGATCGGTCGTCCGAACTGGGTGCGTTCCAGCGCGTAGTTCAGGGCGGTGTCATAGCATGCCATGGCGCTGCCGATGGTGCCCCAGGCGATCCCGTAGCGGGCCTGGGTGAGGCAGTTCAGGGGGGCCTTGAGCCCCTGCGCCCCGGGCAGGATCCGGTCGGCCGGGATCCGGCAGTCGGAGAAGATCAGCTCGCTGGTTACCGAGGCCCGCAGACTGTGCTTGCGGAGCTGATCGCGGGTGCTGAAACCGGGATCGCCACGGTGCACGATGAAGCCGCGCACGTCGTCCTCCACCTTGGCCCAGACCACGGCGAGGTCGGCGATCCCGCCGTTGGTGATCCACATCTTGGCGCCGTTGAGGACCCAGGAGTCTCCCGCGGGCACCGCCCGGGTGATCATCCCTCCCGGATTGGAGCCGAAATCGGGTTCGGTCAGCCCGTAGCAGCCGATCAGCTCGCCGCGGGCCAGGCGGGGCAGGTAGGTGCGTTTCTGTTCCTCGGAGCCGTAGGCGTGGATCGGCCACATCACCAGCGAGCCCTGCACGCTCACGAAGCTCCTGATCCCCGAATCGCCCCGTTCCAGCTCCTGGCAGATGAGCCCGTAGACGACGTTACTGGTCCCGGCACAGCCGTAGGTCTCGGGCAGGTTGCACCCCAGCAGCCCGAGTTCGGCCAGCTCGGGCACGAACTCGCGGGGGAACTCGTGCCGCTCGTAGTACTCCTCGATCACCGGTATGATCCGGTCCTCGGTCCACTCCCGGACCGTGTTACGGACCAGGATCTCCTCCTCGCCGAGCAGGGAATCGAGGTCCATATAGTCGACGCCGCCGAATCGTTTCATGAGGGTTCTCCCGCGTTTCCGGGCGTATTGTGACCGCCCGACAAACTCGGTTCCGGGGCGGCCGGAGTCAACGCCGCAGCAGAAGTCCGGTAACGCTACGCGCGTCTCATACGTATTCCAGACAGGCCCGGTGTCATCGCCCCTGCGGCGGGGGAGGCTCGTGATGCGAAGGCACCTGCAACGGATCGCCGGGACGGCGGTTGTCTTCATCCTGGCGGTCGCGGCGGTCACGGCCGGTTTGAGCGGGATCGTGAGACGCAGCGCCCGGACCGGCCCCCCGATCGAAGAAGATCATCCCCTGAGCGACGCCATGGCCTCGCTCCACTTCCTGCACGCCCCGCGCGCCTACCCCGGTTCGGAGCTGCCCCCCGAACGGTACGACCGCGCCTGGCGGTCGGCCCGTCCCCAGATCCGGCAGGGCCGCGCGATGCGCGCGGCCATAGCCGGCTACGACGAACCGGATCCGTGGCGGCCGATCGGACCGAAGAACGTCGGCGGGCGCACCATCGCGCTGGCCGTCAATCCGCTCGATCCCGACATCATTCTGGCCGGCGCGGCCAGCGGCGGCCTGTGGCGTTCCGATACCGGCGGGCGCGGCGTGCGGGGCTGGCACTACGTCGAGACCGGCTTCCCCGTCCTTGGCGTGAACGCCATCGCCATCGATCCCGCCGACACCGCTCGGGTGTACCTCGGCACCGGGGAGGTCTACGGGAAGGCGACCTCGATCGGCGGGCTCTATATCCGCACCACGCGCGGCTCCTACGGCATCGGGATCCTGCGCACCAGCGACGGCGGCTTGACCTGGGAGTCGTGCCTGGACTGGTCGTACGACCAGCGGCGGGGGGTGCTGGCCCTTAATATCGACCCGAAGGACAGCACGCGTATCTTCGCCGGCACCAGCGAAGGGGTCTACCGCTCGACCGACCGGGGTGACAGCTGGGAGCTGGTACTGGCCGAACCGATGGCGGTGGATCTGGCCATCAATCCCGACCGCACCGATACCCTCTACGCGTCCTGCGGGAACCTGGGCACGCCCGCCGACGCCGGGATCTGGCGCTCGACCGACGGCGGCGACACCTGGACCGAACTCACCGCCGGTCTGCCCGCGACCTGGACCGGCAAGACCATGCTCGACATCTACCGGGCCTCCCCGGACGTCGTCTACGCCGACGTGGCCAACGCCCTGAGCGATGAGGACGCCCGCGGGGTCGGCCTCTACCGCAGCCTCGATGCCGGCGGGACCTGGACCTGCCTCACCGACGACTGGGGGGAGTACCACCTGATCGCCAGCTACCAGGGGTGGTTCTCGCACTTCGCGATCGTGCACCCGGCCGATTCGAGCCAGGTGGTCGCCAGCGGGGTCTACTCGTACCGCTCCGAGAACGGCGGGCGTTCCTTCTTCCGGGAATCACACACCAGCTGGTACGGCGGCCTCACCGCGGTGGGAGGGCCTGAAGGCGACGCCAATTACCTCCACGCCGATGTCCATGCCTACGCGCTGCACCCCACCGATCCCCTGACCATCTTCTTCGCCACCGACGGGGGAGTGTATGTGAGCACCAACTTCGGGCGCACTTTCGCCGCCCGGAACGGCGGGTACCAGACGACCCAGTTCTACGGGGGCTTCCGTTCCTCGCCGGGCGATCCCGACGTGGCCATCGGCGGACTGCAGGACAACTCCACCGTCATCTACCGGGGGGGCGACGCCTGGCAGCACTGCCTGGGGGGCGACGGCGGCTATACCGGTCTCTTCGCCGATGATCCGGAACGCTTCCTGGGCTCGACCCAGTACGGGGACATATACCTCTCGACCGACGGCGGCGAGAGATGGGAACAGATCAACAGCGGGATGCGGGGAGAGGGCGATGTCTGTTTCGTCGCTCCCTTCGAGCAGACCGAAGCCGATCCCGACCTGATCTACGCCGGACGCGATCAGCTCTGGCGTACCACCAACGGCGGCCTGATCTGGAGCGTGCCCGGCTGGGCGCCCCCCCTCGACGGCAACCCGATCCTCGCCATCGGCGTTTACCGGCTCGATCCCGATGTGGTGTGGGCGGCGACGGTGCCGGCGGTGAACCGGGGCGGGGTGCACCGTACCACCGACGGCGGCCGGACATGGCGGAACGTGACCGCGGGCCTGCCCGACCGCTACCCGGTCGACCTGCAGGCCGGGTACGGCGATCCCGAGACGGCCTACGTCGTCTTCTCCGGTTTCGGATCCTCCCACCTCTTCAAGACCGAGGACGGAGGATTGAGCTGGCGCGATCTGGACGGGGGCCGGCTGCCCGACATTCCCAGCTCGGCCCTGGTCGTCGATCCTTTCGAGTGGGGCTGTCTCTATTTCGGGAACGATTTCGGGGTCTGGTTCAGCCCCGACGACGGAGCCAACTGGTACCCCTTCACCGACGGCATGCCCACCGGAGCCCTCATCATGGATCTGAGCATCTCGAAGCAGGACCGGACGCTCCGGGCCGTCACCCATGGCCTGGGCGTCTGGGAGCGACCCCTGGTGCGGCTGCAGGTCGATCCGGGCGACGTCGACCCCGGTGTAGACGAGGTCGCCCTGGACCAGAACTACCCCAATCCCTTCAACGGACGCACTCTCATCCGCTACGCGCTCCCCCGGCGGACCCGGGTCACCCTGGCGATCTACGATATCCGGGGGCGGCAGGTGGCCGTTCTGGTGGATGGGATCATCGCGGGAGGGGTACACTATGCCAGCGTGAGTTCGCAGGACCTGCGTTCGGGCCTCTATATCTACCGCCTCGAAGCCGACGGGCAAGTGCTGACCCGCAAGATGACGGTGGTGAAGTGAGGAGAGCGATCCACCCGATGATCAGGAGTGACTCGATGAGGCGATCTTCCCGCTCACCCTCAGACGCCGCCTTTCTACTGGCTGTCGCCCTCTCCCTGGCCGGCTGTACCCAGAGCCCGACCGGCGCCCAGCGGGGGGTGCTCCCGCGGGCCCTGACACCACAGGAATCGGCTGTCATCTCGGCCGGGAACCTCTTCAGCCTCAAGCTGTTCCGGGCCGTCAGTGAAGCGGAGGGGGATCAGAACCTCTTCATCTCGCCTTTGAGCGCTTCGCTGGCCCTCGGCATGACCCTGAACGGAGCCGGCGGCGGGACGTATACGGCGATGCAGGAGGCGCTGGGGCTCAGCGGCCTCACCGAAGAGCAGATCAACGAAGCCTACCGCAGTCTCATCGACCTGCTGGGCGGGCTCGATCCCAAGGTCACC
>CAYSYY010000173.1:0-7494 GCA_964435265.1 uncultured Gemmatimonadota bacterium | reverse complement strand
ATATCTCCAGTTCGTTTGGATGATGTGACTGTTTCCGAAATCCGGCACGTCAGGAACCTGGCTCAGTATCTACGGGGGTACTGGAAATCTGCAGCAACCGGATGAATACGGAAGAATGTTACCGAGAAACAGCTGATTGCCGTCAGGTAACCGGTACCGATCGGGGACATCCCAGAAACCGGGACGAGGCATCGTCATAATCTCGATGACTGATCCATCGAGTCGGAAGAGTGTCGTCCGGCGCAGGCTGGAATCCCTTATGAGGCGCGTCATTGATAACTCCCCGCCATCCCCTGCTGCGTTCTCTCCTGCTCGCCCCCGCGCAGCGGTCCGAACGTGCCTGTGATGCGGTAGACTCGAACCAGAGCATACTCGGCATTCTCAATGCCCGCGGCGTACCCGTTCCCAATACTGTCCAACCGGGGAATCTCATGCGAAGACGAGATCAGCTCACCAGTCCGAACCATCAGGACATGGGATGTGATTTCCTCGAATACCTGCCTCCCTCCCTCTCCGATCCGCGCAACCTGGACCAGGAGTTTTCGTTTCTCATCAATTGGCAGCACTGATGAGATAAGGTGGTAGCTCCCCTCCGGCGGCATCCGATAGGTAATTCCTCCGCGTGGTGCCGGCGATACGTCAATCGGTCTGAAGTCGGGTGGTGAGGTAACCCAGAGCAGGTGACCGTCCGGGGAATAAGCTCGAATCGTGCCCCATTCGGTAGCCGCGACAATGGTATTCGGCAGTCGGGGATCGGTCTGTTCCAGGCATACCAGCCGGGACCGGTTGCCCAGTCCCATCCGGAAGAGTTCGTTCTCGGTCCGAAAGGGCTCCCCGAAGCTGTGAAGGACCTGCCCGGATTCATCCAATGCATGCAGGATCTTCTCATGGAATGATGCCACGACCATGATTCTGCTCGTATCGGAACACAGACTCCAGGGAGATGCCATGCCGAGCGGCAGACTCTTCTCGAAAGAGAGCTCGCCGGCGGAGAACATGAAGATGGAGATCCTCAGATTGATCCGATCCAGCACGGCAACCCGGCCGTCAGAGAGACAGCTGAGAGCTTCGAGATTCTGGAATTCCCCCGGCCCCTGACCCCACCGGCCGAACTCACGACTCACGCCGGTTGATCTATCCACCACGATCACCCGGTGCTGCCCCTCGTCGGCAATCCAGAGTCGCTCTCCCTCGAGCAGCACCGCACTGGGCGCGGCCAATTCTACTCCTGCGGCGGCGTTCATCCCCCCGACGTCAAACACCGGCGTGACTGCCGGCAGGTCCTGCTGAGTCTGAAAACGGTCCGCCCGGCCTGGGAGACCGGCCGGCAGTACCAGGGCAGTCCAGAGCCCGACAATCGTCAGAACAGCAGTCAGGTCAGTACCGGCAGCCGAGCACCGAGGTTCTTTCTCCATTGAACAACAACCAGGTTATATGGGTGGAATAGGCCTCAGTGTTCAGGACGCGCCAGCCGGCCCAACGCTTAGTCTGAATATGCCGGTTCATCAGTACTCGCAGGACTTTAGGGGTCTCATGTCTCACCTGCGACCGCCTGCGGGAACCCCGGAGCCCTCTGATCGTCAACAGGTCGTATCCCTGACATCGTTTCAGGAGTGATGAGATCAATGAATCGAATAGGCATCGCTTCACTCTTACTCGTCTCTTTGTGCTTCTGTTCTTCAGTCGGGGAAGACTCCACCCAGCACTCATTCCGGACATATGTCGAGAACGGTGTCACGATCGCCGAGACACACGGCGGCCCCAAATATCCTGAGGCGATCTTCCAGTTCGATGAGGTTATGGAACTCAGAGAGGACGAATCACAGCCGGCGTCTCTGATCAATACAGCGTCAGAGATTCTCAGGGATGAGGCGGGATGCTTCTACGTCATCGACAACGGTGATCGTCGCATCATTGTGTTCGGACCCGATGGCACCTATCTGAGAACCTTCGGCCGTGAAGGCTCCGGCCCGGGTGAATTCCGACAGCTGCGCGCGCTCTGGCTTCGGGATGGTGAACTCGCCCTCTACGACTACGGCCTGCAGCGAACCTCCGTCTTCTCAACCGCCGGGGTTCTTCAGACAACGCACGCTCACGGATCGGCAAGTACACTCCGGATTATCGGCATGGGGATGATCCAGGAGCTCTACCCTCTGGCGGATGGAACCAGGCTGATCCGCTGTATCGATAGTCGTGATTTTACTTCTGAACAGAGTGCCATGCGTTACTCGGCGGTTATTATCGGTGTGGATGGTGACACTCTGACGACGTTCGCAACGAATTGGTTCGACACCCCTCAGCACCCTTCCCGCTCTGGTGGATATATCTCGGATCTCATCCTGTACGCATCTATCCCCTGCCTGCAGTATCACTCGGAACGGGGGATTCTGATTGCGGATTCGGCCGTGCCGGAGTTGCACTGGTACTCCCTGGATGGTTCGCCGGAGAGCACGATCAGATTGGGACTCGATCCCGAGCCTGTTACCGCCGCCGAGCGAGAAGCAATCCGACGTCGGTTCCGGGAGCTTATCGAACGGACCGATGATCCTGATGCTCAAGAACGGTGGGAACACACGATCATTCCGGAATTCAAGTCACTCTGGGACGATTTGATCGTGGATGATTTCAGTTTCTACTGGCTCAGGGATCAGCAGTGGGATTGGAGCCTCGAAAATCCGAGTGACACGCCGTGGACATTCAGGATCTACAGTCCGGAGGGTGAATATCTCGGATCCGCCACCTGGCCGGTGCATGTGGCATCACTGACCCGCAGCCACCTCATCGGCCGCCAGCGTGTCGAATCGACCGGTGGATACCGGTATGTGGTCTATCGGATCGTACCGGCTGTCGCAGGGCTGGACTACCGGTAGATCGTTCCTCCTGCCAATTCTCCCGGGTGCGTCCAACTCCGGAATATACAGCTGCGGCTTACCGCATTGCAGTACAGCGCCTTCTTTCACCACCTCAATGAGGTATCTCCCCCCGCGGCACCGGCCGCTCCCCTTTGGGACAGATCCAGAGGCAGCGTTTGCAGTAGGGGAGCAGGCCCTCGGGACCGTGCGGTTCATACTCCCCTCTGGCCTTCCGGTACGCCCGGCACTTGAGCCCCTGAAAGGCATCGGCCGAGATCGCCTGCGCGGGGCACTCGGGGATGCACAGACCGCACGCATCGCACAGCTGGTCACCGGATGCAGCTGAACTCAGAGTGAGCGGGGCGGTCGCAGCCATGACCCTGAGATGGATCCAGGGACCCCAGGCGGGATGGAAGAGAAGGGCGTTCGTCCCGATCCGGCCGAGACCGGCCGCTTCGGCGACGGAGCGGAACTGCAGGCCACTCTCACCGGGGTACGGTACAAGCCGGGCGTCATGACCCTGTTTCACGAACTCGTCCTTCAGAGCCAGGCATACCTCCCTGACGTGATCGTCCGCATCGCAGCGCTCTTCATGATCACCGATTGCATACCACGTCCACTCATGCTCGGTCACGATATGATGGGCCACCACGATCGCCGTACGGGCCGAGGGCATGAAATGCTCGAAGAACCGTCTCTCCCGGGCCGCCAGCCGGGCGATCGGTACGGTGGCAGCATCGCAACATGGCGACAAATCAAGGATCTGTCTCACGGCCGGTTCCAGTCGGGGGGCTCGGCGCCCATGAGGTGAGTGAACGGAGACCTCCCCGGGCCGGCCGCCTGCCGGCCCGGGGTGATCACGTCCGGATTCATCCGCCCGATCGGCGGTCCCTGGATATGCGGGAACCCCGGGAGCCGTCGAAGGCAAGCGGGAATACCGCTTCGACCTCGCCCGCGGCGTTCCGTTCGAACACGATCTTCATGTTCCTGTTGCCCTCGATGAGGAATGTATCCTGACCCAGGAAGAACAGGCAATCCTTCACTCCGGCGGGATCGATGACGAAGAGGCATCCCCCCTCCACGATGACCCGGAACGGGCCGTACGATCCCTCATAGGCGCTCATTTCCGCCGCCGTGATCGGCTGCGGGTTGGCGATACCCTCCTGGTAGTCCAGAAGCCCTTTCAACCACGCTTTCACGTTGCCGGCGTCGGGATCGGCCAGCTCGTAGAGCCTGGCCAGGGCCAGGGCGTAGGCCTTGTCGTTGGCCTGCGCGGCGGGACAGGAGACATCCGGGACGACGCCCGTCCCTTCCCAATTGGTCCCGGTGACGGGATTGACGGCCCGGGCGTTGGGGACTTGGAACTCGATCTTCAACTCCTCGTTCCGCTGGCGGGATATCGTATGGCCGCCTCCGCCCGTGGTTTCGCCGACGATCGTTGCCCGCCCCAGGCTCTGCAGGTCGTATGCGAATTCCTCGGCGGCGGAGAACGTCCGCTCACTGGTCAGGACGAACACGTGGGCTCCATCCAGGCGCGGGCCCGGCACGTAGGCCGGAGTCCAGGTCTGAATGGTCCTGCCCTCCGATCGGTTTTCGAGGTCGCAGACGTTGGTTTCATCCTCGAAGAGATAGCCCTGCAGGAGCTTGACCATGGTTCCGTTCCCCCCGCCGTTGTAGCGGAGGTCGACGATCAGTGCATCGCAGTTGCCCAGGAAGTTCATGGCCGCCACAGCCGTGTCCCCGGCATACCGGGCGTCGACGAATTCGTCCAGACGCAGGTAACCGACGTTCCCCTCCAGGTGCTCCACCTTCTTGAACAGGAAGTTGTCCAACCGCCAGTTCAGGATCCGGAGATCCAGCAGACGCTTCCGCTCGGCCTCGTCCGTCGGCTCCTCGCCCAGTGATGGCTCCGGGGCGAAGCGAACGGACATGTGCCGGTCGTGGGAGACCTCCTGGAGATCGGCCGTCAGCCGCCGGGTGAAGTCGTAGGCGTCGGAGACGGTCTCGTACTCTCCCGCAGCGAGTTTCCCCCGAAGTGAGGCCTCGCATCTGGCCGCGACGTCGGGGAAGACATAGATTTCGTTCAACTTCGATCCGATCCAGTCGATGATCCGGATCTTCGTGCTCCGGTCCAGAGTCTGTCCGGCGGACGCCTCCCCCACCTGCGGACAGGGATTGGCGGAGGCGGATATCGGAAAGAATAGTGCCAGGATGAATACTCCCATCACCCGGCGACGCTGCCTGCTTCGGATACAAGCTCTGGAAAGGGCCTGCGTGGTGCTCATTGGTCGCTCCTTATCAGTGGCGTTGCAGGTTCCGGCTTCATCCAGCCGGCTCATCCTCCCGGCGCCCGGGATATCGGGGTCGGGGGGCCGGTGACGGTCTGGATGCTCACAATGTATACGTCCCTTCCGGTCACCGGGTTGCACACCCACTTCGATCGAAGGGACCTTACCCTGGTCGGTCTCCGACGACTGGCGGGTCACTGAAAAGGCTGGCAGAATGCGGCTGTGAATGATTCCAGCGCCTGGCGCGAGAGTACGAATATCTGGTTCAGCGCCGGTTCCAGTCGGGGGGCTCGGCGCCCATGAGGTGGCGGACGAAGAAGTCGGCCCTTTTGCGTTCGCCGTAGGCGCCGCCGATCGAATGCCCCGCTCCCGGTATGACCAGCAGATCGAAGTCCTTGTCGGCCTGGATCAAAGCGTTCACCACCTGCAGGGTCGAGGCGGGATCCACGTTGGTATCCATCTCACCCACGATGAGCAGCAGCTTGCCCTGCAAGCAGTGAGCGTTCACGACGTTGGAAGAGCGCTCGTAGTGCTCCCCGATCGGGTAGCCCATCCACTGCTCGTTCCACCAGATCTTGTCCATGCGGTTGTCGTGGCAGCCGCACGAGGAGACCGCGACGGTGTAGAAGTCGGGGTGGAAGAGGAGCCCGCCGAGGGAGTTCTGCCCGCCGGCCGAGTGACCGTAGATGCCCACCCCGCGGCTGATGTCGTACCACGCATAGCGTTCGGCCACGGCCCGGTGCCAGAGGATCCGGTCGGGGAAGCCGGCGTCGCCCAGGTTCTGCCAGCAGACGTCGTGGAAGGCTTTGGAGCGGTAGTTGGTCCCCATGCCGTCTATCTGCACGACCACGAAACCCAGCTCGCAGAGGTACTGCACCCCCTGCCAGGCGCTGAAGGATTTCGGCACATGGGCCGCATGCGGGCCGGCGTAGATGTACTCGATCACCGGCCACGGCCGGGACTCGTCGAAGATGGTGGGGCGCCAGATTACCCCCCAGATGTCGGTCTCTCCGTCGCGGCCTTTGGCACTGAACACCTCGGGCAGGCGCCAGCCCGCGGCGGAGAGGGCGCCGATGTCGGCGGCCTCCAACTCCATAACCTGCCGGCCGTCGGAGCTCCGGCGCAGGACCGAGACGGGGGGGGAATCCACCCGCGACCAGGTGTCGACGTAGAACTCCCGGTCGGGGGAGAAGGTCACGCTGTGGTTGCCGTCGCCCTCGGTCAGGTGAATAAGCCCGGTGCCGTCGAAGTTGATCCGGTAGTAGTGGACGAGGTAGGGATCGCCCGGCTCCCGCCCGCCGGCCCGGAAGACGATCTGCCGGTTCTCTTCATCCACGTACTCCACGCCCCGCACTGCCCACGCCCCGCGCGTGATCTGGTTCTTCACCTCACCGGTGGTGCCGTCGTAGAGGTAGAGGTGGTTCCAGCCGTCGCGTTCCGAGGCCCAGATGATCTCGCGCCCGTCGTCCAGATCGTGCCGGAACCGCTTCTGGCTGTAGTCGATGAAGGTCGGGCTGTGTTCATCGATCAGCGCCCGCACCGCGCCGGTCCCTGCGTCCACCTCGATCACCCGGTAGGTCTGATGACCCCGTTCGTTGAACTCGAAGGTGACGGCCCGGCCGTCGTCGCGCCACGCCGACCGCCCGATGCTGTACTCACTCCGGTAGAGGGTGTCGTCGGGTTCGATATGACGGCCGGTCTCGACGTCGAAGAGCTGGGGGCGGCGTACTTCGAGCGCATCGCCGGGCTTGGTGTAGACCCGCGTTTCGTGCCGGGGCTGGACCTGATCGGCGGGTGAGGATTCCACGTAGTGGATGATCCGTTCATATCCCGGGCGGGTCCGCACGGCCACCAGCCGGCGGCTGTCGGGGGACCAGAGGGGCGAGGTATAGTACTCCCCCGCCGAACCGTCGGCACTGAGCCGGGTCTCCTCTCCGTCAGGCCGGACGCGGACCCAGACGTTGTGATCCCGGATGAAGGCCTCGCGGGTGCTGTCGGGTGAGATCACTACTCTTTCGCCGGGTTCCGGCCGCTCCTGCGGCCGGGGCCGGGCTCGCTCGGCCCGCCCGGTGCGTCTCAGTTCATAGGTGTCCAGATCGCAGTGCCAGTTCCACTCCCCGGCCGTGAAGGTGAGGATGGTGGCGTCCTGATTGAGGGTGATGGTGCGCATCGGCAGGTCGGAGGCGTCCACCTCGGTCTTGAGCGCTTCGGAGAGCGCGGCGGCCAACCGGACGTGATCGAACGCTTCGGACCTGCGGCGCCGCTCGGCGTTCACCAGGAAGAACCGGATCCCGTCGTTCGTCCGGGTCCGATAAGTGAAGACGTGGGTATCCGGAATCCACCGGACCTGCTCG
>CAYSYY010000172.1:0-7494 GCA_964435265.1 uncultured Gemmatimonadota bacterium | reverse complement strand
GGTTCTCATTCCAAAGCGCGAGCATCTCGATCAGGATGCCGTAGAGGAGCAGGGCGGTCACGGCCGAGGCCAGCGCCGAGACCGCGTTCACCTCCGCCGCCGGCCCGAAGGGAGTGGGGAGCAGGGTAAAGAGCCGTCCCAGCAGCACGAAGGTGGGTGCACCCGGCGGATGCGGGATACCCAGCGACCAGGCGCAGGTGATGAACTCCCCCACATCCCAGAACGCGACCGTCGGTGCGATGGTCAGCAGATAGACTATTCCGGCGGTGAGGCCGACGAACCAGGCTCCGGCCCGGCGCACATCAGACGACAGCTCCATAGTTCCCTAGTGCCCTGTCACGCAACAACTGTGGTATTCGAGCGCTGCCGCATCCCGTCCGGCGGCGTTGCGCCTCCTCGGCATAGCCACCGCTATTCCTCGTCGCCGCGCCTTGCCGGTCGGGCGCAACGTCACTCTCGGTACCTACATTCGTCACGTGACATGACACTAGTAACTCCGGCCGGAGAGAATCCGTCAAGAAGAGATGCCCCGCCGCGGCTCAGGGCACCCGGGGGGGATAACCTTCCAGATTGACGCTGGAGAGGACCTCCAACAGCTCCGCCTCCGCGATGTCACCCGTCACCGTGACCTTGGTCGTACCCATCCAGCCGGTGGCGTAGTAGTACCACCCCCGCTGTCCGGATCGCACGTAGCGGATCCCCGTTTCCCCGACCCCTTCCGGGGCGTGCTCGGGATCCTCTTCGGTGAAGAGCGAGAAAGAAGCGTAGCCATCGGAGTAGAAGCTCTGGATGAACCACTTTTCCCCCTCAGGGGAGCGGCGGGTGCGCAACCTGATCTCGGCCAGGGTGAATCCGGCGGGGAGGCGGTCGGCCAGCGGCGGGTGCAGGCCGGTCAGGTTCAGGAACTCACCGGGAGTGGTACACTCCACGCCCCGGGCGGGGAGACGCTGCTCGGTTGGACCGGGAGGGGAGAAGCGGGCGGCATCGAGACGGGATCGGAAGGCGATCCGGCTGTACTCCCAGCGGGCGCGCAGGTCCCCCTGGGGGGTATAGACCTCGACCTTGAGCGGCACACCGTAGGTGGAATCGACCCAGGCCCGGATGGCGGGGCGTCCAGGGTAGTGCGGATCGATCCGTACCGCGTAGGTGCGCCGGTCGGCCACCTCGGGGCCGAGTTCGGCCCGCACCAGGTAATTCTTGCGCAGCAGGTCGATGTAGGTGTCGCTGATCACCAGTCCCAGGGTCTGATTGTCGGAGCGCTCGCGCACCCACACCCGGTTGTCGCGCCCCCACTCGTACAGCCGGTCGTCCACCGCCAGGACGTGTAACTCCCGGTCATCGGGCAGGTCGAGGAAGTCGATCCGGTACGCCGAAGGCGGATTGTGGAAGATCCTCTGCCGGAAGACGGTGTCCTCCTTATCGGGATCGGAGGATTTCTCGGTCTGGGTGCGCTCCCCGATGAAGGCGATCTCGCGCTGCCGGCGCAGGGCCTGGGTGAGGACGTCCTGAGGGAGAAGGGCCGGTTCGGGGGACAGCGCGGCGGCCCGGATATATCCGGCGGTCAGCCAGAGACCGCCGAACAGTACAGCCGCGGCGAGCCCTCTACCGCACCGCTTCCCCCACCCCCTGAGCATCCCGTGCTACCTCCGGCCGCTCCGGGCGGAGACGACCAGGGTGACGCCGGTGGAAAACGGCACGGTGTCGCTGGCCAGGGCGTGTTCCTCCAGCAGGAAGTCGGGCAGGTCGACTTCTTCGGCACTCGCCGTGACCGACGATGGGGCGGGGGCTCCGTGATCCAGCAGGAAGATGGCGGTGAGGGTGATGATGAGAACAGCCGCCGCGGCGATCGCGGGACCGAAACGGAAGCGCCGGGGCGGTGCGGGCAGGGGGGTGACCCGGTCACACATGGCCAGGGTGGCCTCGAGGAGGGCATCGTACCCGCCCGGCGGGGGCACCACGTTACCGGCCTGGTCGCGGATGATTTCCACCACCGTTTCAAGCTCAGCCATGACCGAGCGGCAGGCCGTACACCCGGAGATGTGCGCGCGCAGCTGCCGGGCTTCATCCTCCTCCAGCCAGCCTTCCCGAAGCGCGGTCAGGCGTTCGCGTTCCGGATGGATGTTCATGACAGTATTCCCTCCAGCTGCTCCCGCAGCTTCATGCGACCGTAATGCAGACGGCTCATGACCGTACCCTCGGGACAATCCATGATCTCGGCGATCTCCCGATGGCTGAATCCCTCCAGATCGAACAGGACCACGACGGCACGCTGTTCCGGAGAGAGCGTATTGAGCGCCGTCCGGATCCGTTCGCCCAGTTCGATCCGCTCGTACTCGGACTCGGGGTCGTGCTGTTCCACGAGCGTTCCGGTCGTGTACTCTTCATCCGGATCGACGGGATCCCCACCCCGCAGGGAGACTCCTTTCCCCCCGATGAACTTCTCCTCCATCCCCGCCGCGAACGCCCCGCTGCGAAGCTTCTCGCGCTTGAGGAAGTTCAGGGTCTTGTTCACGACGATCCGGTAGAACCAGGAAGAGAACGAGTAGCGCCGATCGAATCCCGAGGCGGAGCGGTGGATCTCCAGCAGAGCGTCCTGCGCCAGATCCCAGGCATCCTCCCGGTTCCGGGTCATGCGGAGCGCGATGGAGTAGGCCTTCTTGATGTACCGCCGGCCCAGTTCCTCGAAGGCGGCCCGGTCGCCCCCGGCGATAAATCCCACCAGCTGCTCATCGGTGGATCTCGCTGCGTTCTCTTCCCGGGTCCCCACTTCTCTACAGCCTGCTTCCGCTCTCTCTTCAGCTCCGTGACGGGCTTCGAGGTTCTCCTTCCGGCTTCCTTCCCTGCGGACCGGTGAACCGCCGGTGACGGAGCGATTCGGCCAGCCGCAGGGAACGCAGATCCAGATCGGTCTCGGTGTGGTATTCCAGATGTTTCCTCACCAGGCGTTCCGCTTCGCGCCGGACAGGCCCGGCGGGAGTCAGGGAGGCCGCGGCGGCGGGCCCGTCGGCGCTCCCCAACCGGGCGAGCAGGCGGATCGTTTCCCGTCCGGCCCGTACGATGCTCCCTTCGGGGGGATAGCATCCGCTGCACCAGACCGATCCGTCGGCGACCGCGAAAGTGACCCGCGGGCCGAGCTCTCCCCCGCATCCCGCACAGCGTTCCAGACGAACAGCATAACCTAGGGCGGCGGCCAGTTGCACCCCGAAGCAGAGGAAGAGCAGTTGCGGATCGGCCCCCCCGTCATCGAGGGCTTCCAGGATCGTGACCAGCAGATCGAAGAGATCCTCGCCCGGATGGTCCCGCCAGAAGGTCCGGGCCAGCAGCTCCACTACTCCCTGGGCGTAGGTCGAGGCGAAGAGGTCTTCCCGGATACGGCTCCAGGGCTGCACCAGGTCGGCTCCGGTAACGGTCTGCAGATCCCGGTTGGGACGTACCGAGAGCGTCACCCGGACCCGCTGCAGAGGCTCCAGCGCCGTCCCGAAGCCGCTGCGTGGACCCCGCACCCCCTTCGCGATCCCGGTGACGAGCCCCTGCTCGCGGCTGAAGAAGGTGACGATCCGGCTCGATTCCGAGTATAGACGGGATCGCAGGGTAACCGCGTCCAGAGTGATCAGCGCCATGACTCAGGAGATGATCCCGAAGAAACGGAGCAGGATCCCGGCCAGCCCGAAATAGATGATCAGGCCGATAATATCGTTCGACATCGTGACGAATGGGCCGGTGGCCAGGGCCGGATCGACGCGGAGACGGTCGAACGTGATGGGAACCAGGGCCCCCATGGTGGCCGCCACCGTGATGGCCGTCAGCATGCTGAGTCCGACCACCAGCCCGAGGGCCATTTCGTCCATCCAGATCCAGGAGACCAGTCCGACGACCACACCGCAGGCGATCCCCATGGCCAGCCCCACCCGCAGTTCCTTGAAGATACGGCCGCCGACGTGGACCAGATCCATCTGTCCGGTAGCCAGTCCCCGGACGACGATCGTCGAGGACTGCAGCCCGATATTCCCCCCGATGGCCGTGATGACCGGGAAAAACGCGGCCAGGGCCACATAGGCCCGCAGCAGTCCGGTGTTGAGGCTGATGATGACACTGGCCAGCAGGGCGCTGATCAGGCTGGTGACGATCCAGGGGAGCCGACGGGCTGCCACCCGCAGCGAGGAACGCTCATAGAACTCCTCGCTGATCACCCCGGCCATCAGACGGAGGTCCTCTTCAACCTCCTCTTCCAGTACATCGGCGATGTCGTCGTGGGTGATCCGCCCGACCAGCATACCTCTCTCATCCACCACGGGGATCGCCGCCAGGTCGTACTGCTGGACCTGCCGGGCCACCTGCTCCTGGTCCATCGTCACGGGAACGGAGACGATGTCGGTCGTCATGAACTCGGAGACGCGGCGGGAACCGGGGGAAAGCAGGAGGTCGCGCAGGCGCAGGAGTCCGATGAGGCGTCCGTCCGCGGCCACCACGTAGACGTAGTAGATGAACTCCACTTCCTCGACTGCGTGACGGATGGCCTCGATCGCCTCGGCCACGGTGGCGTCGGAACGCACCGCCACGAAGTCCGATTCCATGAGACCGCCGGCGGTGTCCTCGTCATGGACGAGGAGTTCCCGGATCTCCCGGCGTTCTTCGGGTGCGACGTGTCGGAGAACCGCCTCGACATGCTCGTCACGCAGATCCCCCACCAGATCGGCCGCATCATCGGTGGGCATCTCCTCCACCAGGGGAGCGAGCTCGTGCGGGGGCATGAGTTCCAGGACGGGAGTGCGGGCACCCTCTTCCATTTCGCCCAGGATGTCGGAGGCGGTTTCGTTGTCCAGCAGGACGAGGATGCGGGCGACGTCGGCGGGCTCCATGACGTCGAGGACGTCGGCTACATCGGCATGGTGCAGATCGACGACCAGGTTCTGAATCATCCCGGCCCCCTTCTCCCCCTCCTCGAGCAGGCGGTCGAAGGTGCCGACCAGTTCCTTCTTCTGCCCCTCGAGGTCCGCCCGCCTCCGGTTCATCTCAGCACTCCTCACCCGAACCGGTCGGGAGGGTATCGGGGGAGACGGCTCCGCCCGAGATGATGAGCTTGAGCGCGTCCTCGACCGGCATGTCCAGGTCGACACAGTCCTCACGCGGCACCACGAGCATGAAACCGCTGGTCGGGTTCGGAGTGGTGGGCAGGAAGATGTGGTAGAGGCTCTCCTCGTTCCTGCCGCAGGCCAGTTCGCCACCCGATTCGCGCGTGACGAAACCCACCGACCAGATCCCCCTGCGGGGGTACTCGAAGAGGACCGCCCGTTTGAACGCGCCCTTCTGGTTGCTCAGGAGCGTTTCGCTGATCTGCCGGACCGCCAGGTAGATCCGGTTCACGATGGGTATCCGGCGCAGCAGGTCCTCCCCGAAGGCAAGGAGCCGTGCGCCCAGGATGTTGCGGGCGATCAACCCCAGGACCACGATGATCGTCAGCAGGGCCATGACGCTGAGGACTGGCACGAGGTGGCCGATCTTCAGACCCGCCCAGCCCAACAGGGGGAAGGGTTGGCCCAGCTCCTCGGCGCTTCCGAACAGCCAGGCGACCGGGGCGTCGAGCACTCCGGAGAGCAGCTTGAAGAGCTGCTCGACGATCCAGAGGGTGATCAGCAGGGGCACCAGCACCAGCAGACCGGCCGCGAAGTTGCGGCGCAGACCTGTCCAGAACCGGTTCTCAGGCTGCTTCATCGCTCCCCCCCGGCCGTATCGGGTACGGCCAGCCGGTAGACGTGCTCGCCGCTGCGGACCATGCCGTATTCCTCACGGGCGATCCGTTCCAGGGCGTCGTCGTCGTGGATCTCGCTGCGGCGCACCTGCAGTTCCTCCCGCCGCTGCTCCAGCTCGACGAGGTGGGCCTCGAGCGCAGCGGCCTCACGGGCCAGCCGCCACCGCCGGAGGAGCCCGAAGTCGCTCAGGACGAGAAGGTACGCAAGCGCCGCTCCGGCTACGATCCAGATCAGCCGTCGGACCGGCAGGTGTTCGGGCATGTGCGGGCGCGCGAAACGCCGGAATCCGCTCTTTGTCTTCTCAGGGGACATCAACCCATCCTCGTGAGCGTGCTCGCGCCGGCGTAGACCGCCGATTCCCCCAGCATCGCTTCGATCCGCAGGAGCTGGTTGTACTTGGCCGTGCGATCGCTCCGGCTGGCCGAGCCGGTCTTGATCTGACCGCACCCGACCGCGACCGCCAGATCGGCGATGGTGGCATCCTCGGTCTCACCGGAGCGATGACTGATCACCTGCGCGTAGCCGGCCCGGGCGGCCAGGTTGACGCAGTCGATCGTTTCGGTCAGGGTACCGATCTGGTTCAGCTTGATGAGGAGCGCGTTGGCGACCCCCGTCTCGATCCCCCGGGTCAGCCGCTCCATGTTGGTGACGAAGATATCATCACCGACCAGCTGAATTCGCCCGCCCAGCTCCGCTGTGAGCGCACTCCAGCCCTCCCAGTCGTCTTCGGCCATGCCGTCTTCGATACTGACGATCGGATAGCGCGCGACCAGATCAGTGTAGAAGGTGAGCATCGCCGACCGGTCGCGTTCGGTCCCCTCACCGGCAAAGCGGTAGCATCCCGTCGATGCATCCCACAGTTCACTGACGGCCACATCCAGTGCCAGGCTCACCTCCTCGCCCGGCCGGTACCCGGCGGTTTCGATGGCGGCCAGCAGCGCATCGAGGGCCTCGGTCGTACCGGCCAGCGCGGGTGCGAACCCGCCCTCATCCCCCACCGCCGTGCTGAAACCCTGTGCGGCCAGATAGGATTTGAGGTGGTGGAAGATCTCGACGCCCGCCTGGAGCGCCCGCGAGAAGGTGGCGAAACCGTGCGGAGCGAGCATGAACTCCTGGATATCTAGAGCGTTGTTGGCGTGGGCACCGCCGTTGATGACGTTCATCATCGGCATCGGCAGCAGCCGCGCGGTGGGACCGCCCAGGTAAGCGAAGAGCGGCAGTCCGGATTCCTGCGCGGCGGCGTGAGCCACCGCCAGACTCACTCCGAGCAGGGCATTGGCCCCGAGGTTCGATTTGTCGGGCGTGCCGTCCATCTCCCTCAGGAACCGGTCGATGCCGGCCTGATCGGTGGCGTCCCACCCCAGCAGTCCGGGTGCGATGATATCGGTCACGTTGGCGACCGCCAGCTGCACTCCTTTGCCGAGATAGCGTTCCGCATCTCCATCACGCAGCTCCAGGGCTTCGTGCTCTCCGGTCGAGGCTCCCGAGGGCACCGCGGCCCGTCCCACCGCCCCGCCGGTCAGGAGCACCTCCACTTCGATGGTCGGATTGCCCCGCGAGTCCAGGATCTCGATGGCGTCGATGGCTTCGATCTGCGTCATGGCGTCCTCCCGTATAGTTGCTTTTTTTCCGGAGGCCGGTGCCCGTACTGTCGCTCCCGCACGGGCACCGGGCTTCGGCTCTACCGGGCGCGGGATTGTCTCCGGAGCCCGGCCCCTGTACTTTCGCTCACGCCCGTAGGATA
>CAYSYY010000171.1:0-7546 GCA_964435265.1 uncultured Gemmatimonadota bacterium | reverse complement strand
CGCGCCTGATCCTTCCAACTCTGGTTTTGCTCTTCGGCGGCTGCGGTCGCGCCGGAAACGGCCTCGACGGCGGCGGCCCGTGGCAGGCCGCGATCGACACCGTGGGCAGCACCGTAACGGTGCGCACCCTCGAAGGTTCGGTCTGGGGGGGGAGGGCCCGCCTGGTCGAGACGGCTTCGATCGGGGCCGAGACGGGCGAGGAGTACGAACTGCTCGGCCAGGTGCGGGGAGTCGCGGCGACCGGCGAACGGATCTACGTGCTCGACTGGCAGGTCCCGATCGTGCGGGTGTACGACCACACGGGCGGCTTCGTGCGCAACATCGGCCGGCAGGGCGGGGGTCCGGGGGAGTACCGCGATCCGGTCGCGATCGGGGTCGATGAGGCCGGAGACCGTCTCTATATCCGTGATATGAGCGGCGGGCTGATCCACATGTTCTCGCTCGCCGGCGAGTACCTCGAGACGCTCAGGGTTCGGCTCGGCGGGGCCTACTCCAGCTTCACCAAGATGATGCGGATCGGTCTGCGCGGTGATCTCTACCTCTTCGGGATCCTGTATATCCCCGAGTCCCGCTCCCCCGATCGGGTCCACCAGCGGTATGTCATGCTGGGTACACGACCTAACGGAGTGGTGTTCGATACCCTGAGCGTACCCTGGTACGACTTCCCCGTGCTGCAGATCCAGGGGTCCGGTCTGAAGCCCCGGGTCAACGTGCCCTTCTCCCCCGACAAGGACTGGAACCTCACGCCCGCGGGAGCGATGATCGGAGGTGTCTCCGACAGCTACAGCTTCGAGATCCGTCACCGCGACGGCCGGACTCTCATGATCGAACGCGCGGTCGCTCCGGTGCCGGTCCAGCCCGAGGAATCCCGGTGGCATTTCGAGACGCTCTCCGCCCAGATGCGGCTCACCGATCCCGGCTGGATCTGGCGGGGACCGTCGATCCCCGATCGAAAACCCGCTTACGAAACCTTCATCCCCGACCGGAGCGGGCGCATCTGGGTGCTGCGCAAGGGACCGGGGATGAATCACGGCGATTCCGGGGAGTGGCGGGATACGTACCTCTTCGACGTCTTCGAAGAACAGACCGGCCGGTACCTCGGCGAGGTCGGCGTGCCCCCGGGCGTGAGGTTCGAGCCGGAGCCCTTCATCCGAGACGACCTGTTCATCGCCAGCTGCTTCGACGAGAGCGGCGTGCCGTGCGTGAAAGGTTACCGGATCGTACGCCCGCACCGACGGTGATCCGAACGGTCTGCCGATCGGGGAGTGATCCGGACCGGCCGGAGCGACGGAATGAGAACCCTGGACTCGGGCGGGCGCCTGCTCGCGTCCGTTTCCGTGATCCGGAGGGAGGAGCCGATCGTTAGGTGGATATCGGCCCGGGCTCGAAGAAAGCGGCGACCGTGTGCGCTGACGAGATCGACATGATCCGGCGGGCGCAGCAGGGCGACCGGGAGGCTTTCGGTCACCTGATGCACCTGCATACCGGTGCGATCTACAACTTCGCCTGCCGCTTCCTGCCAGCGAAAGACGATGTCGATGACGTCGTACAGGACGTGTTCCTGAAGGCGTTCCGGAACCTTCACCGTTTCGACCCCTCACGGAGACGGTTCCGGAGCTGGCTCTTCCGGATCACCGCCAACACGAGTCTCGACCTGCTGAAGAAGCGGCGAACGGTTTCCGGCTACGCCCGACAGCAGGCGTCGACGGCGCCTGCCTTCTCCGAGCCCCGGGCCCTGTCCGAGAGGTTCTACCACAACTCGAAGGACCTGAAATCCGTCCTGCAGGATCTGCCGGGGCGGGAACGTCAGGCGGTTCTGCTCTTTTACTACCACGATCTGACGCAGCGCGAGATCGCGGACGTGCTCGGGATCCCTCTCGGAACGGTGAAGTCGCGCCTGCGGAGCGCGATCCACAGACTGAGGGGACACCTGCTGTGATGAGGACAGGTGAACGGCGATGAAACACCCGAAGAGATCCGAACTGCTCGAATACGGCCGGGATCTGCTGGGGCCGGAGCGGGAGAGGGCGGTCGCGGAGCACCTCCGGACCTGTGAGGCCTGCCGGCTCGAGGTCGAGGACTCCCGGGCCCTCCTGAACCGGCTGCGGACCTGGGAGGAGGTGGATGTCCCGGGCGACTATGTCGACGCCCAGCTCCGCCTGCTCGAGCGGCGCCTGAGCGACGCCGGAGCCCGGCAGGTTGTATCACCGGCGGGCAGATTCCTCTTCACGCGTACCAATATCCGCGGCGCGGTCATCGCCGCCACCGCGGTCCTCTCCACCATCGCCGTGCAGGGGCTGATCCTGCACCCCCTCTCGCTGCAGCGGGAGATCCGGACGGTCTTCGAGATGGCTCCCCTGCCGTACTCCTATCCGGCGCATGGTGCGCTCCCCGACACCATGATCGTTCTGAACGTGCACGCCGACGGCAGTTACACCACCAGTATCTTCGAGGGAGTATATTCCTTCGAGGCCCTCAAGACCCAGCTCGCCCGGGAGGTGAACCGGGGCGAGTACTGGACCCTGGTGGTAAACGCCACCGAACTCAGGAACCCCTTCAGCCTCGCCTTCAAGGACCTCGTCTTCTTCCGCAAGAAGCTGGGCATCAACGAGTTCCGGTTCTGGACCGACGACATCGTCACCCGCATGGCCCGGCGGAACCTCACCCTGGAGGAGCTGGAACAGATCGTGGCCGCCGGCCAGCCGCGGATCGAGGTGACCCAGGACGGGATCGATATCGAAGCCCTGCACCAGGTGACCCTGACAATCGGCACCGGCGGGGCGATCACCCTGTACGGCCGTGTCATCACGATGGCCGAGCTGCATACCCTGCTGCGCAACTACCACACCCTGAATCCAGAAGGGACGCTGCGGGTCCAGTACTGGGAGGGCAGCGTGGCCGACAGCATAGTGACCGCGGTACGGGAGCTGGCCGAGAATCTCGGGATCAGCGACATCGCCGACGCCAGGCTGGGGGAGCACTGAACCGGCGTCTGCTGATTGACTAAACACCGCGGACGGGTCGAGAGTCACTCTCGATGAGTCCGATGCGAACGGCGAGGCGACATATCCGGCGGAGATCTCTATCCCGCCAGTCCGGCCGGGCAGGAAGAACCGGTACGGCCGGTGCGGTCAGAATGGCGGGCCTGGCGGGCGCGGTCCTGATCGGGACGGCCTGCGCCGCCTTCCTCCACGCCCGCGCCTCAGGTGAGTACCTGATGCTGCGCAAGGTCATCTTCGCGACCGCCACCCACTTCGAGAAGTGGTCGTTCGACCACGCCCTGAAATCGGGCCCGTACACTTTCCAGACCTTCCTGGATCACTTCTGGGAGGAACGGGATCCCACCGCATACACCCCCTACAATGAATTCCGGACCCGATTCGAAGCGCGTCTCTGGCAGTATCGGTTCGCGGCCACGCCCCCCGGCGGTGATGGTCCGGACGACCGGATAATCGCTTATGTGTTCTACGGCGAACCCTCCTCCGAGCGCCGGATCAGAGAGAAGCGGACGTACACCCGCATCGACTGGATCTACGAACCCCCGGCGGAAGCCGCCGGGGCCGGTGCGGGGCATGACGCCCTGGAGAACCTCGCCTTCCGGGTGGCCTTCAGGGTCAGCAATGGCACCTACACCCTCTGCCCGCTGATCAGAAAGCCGTGGTCCCGGCAGCATCAGAGGCGTCTCTTTTACCATGAGATCCGGGAACTCGCGGATCTGGTCATGGATGAGGGGACCGATCCTGGTCTCGGCACGCTTGCTGTCTGGCGGCTGCGGATGGAGGAGAGTGCTCAAGTCTTCCGACTGCTGCTGACCTGTGCCGCCGCGGTCATGAATTACTCCCTCTACCATGAGATCGAGGAGGCCGTCGCGCCGCTCCTTCTCGTTCGTGAGGAAGGCAGCGCCCAGGCTTCAGCCGTTCTCCCCGCGGACGAAGCGAACGAACCCGACCGGCCGGCGGGCGTCCCGACACGGGTCACTACGGTCAGCGCCGGTTCGACCGTCGCGGCGGATCCGGCGGCGGCCGACTCCGTCTCTACCGCCCTGCTCGCCCGCGTCTACGATCCGGGATGGCTTTTCGAACCGGAAACGGTGGAGGAAATGCAGCGGGCGGCGGCGACCGGGGATTCCGCCCTGAGAATCCACGGCTGGCTCGAACCGGAGGAAGCCGCCGCGCTCTATGTCGGCCCGCTCGCCCGGGCGCGCGAGCTGCTGGATTCAGAGCGGCCGATGGACGCCCACACCTTCCTCCAGCCGTTCCTTCATGGCGAGCTCTCCGGCCATTCCGAAGCCTGGCATCTCGATGCCCTGGCCCTCATGGAATCGGACTCGCCGGGCGGGCGCCAGCTCTCCGAAACCCGGATCCGGCAGGCCATGCGGCTCGATCCCGGCAATCTGCGGTACCTCCTCAGCCTGGCCCGGATCCTGTACCGGCGGACTTTCGCCTATTACGCCGATGACGTGCTCGATCATGTCCTTGACCGGGCGCCGACGCTTGCCGCAGCCTATGCCCTCAAAGCGATCATCAGGATGGAGTACTACTGGAAACTCGGCTGGCGCGCCTCGCCCTGGAGCACTCCCCTGGAGGAATCGCCTCAGGTCTGGAGCGGATATGAATCGACTCTGCATCTGAGCGCCTATCGGGCAACGGCCACCGACATGATCAACCGGGCCCTGATCCTGGACCCCGACGATCTCTATGCCTCCTGGTGGCTCGGTGTACACTACCTGACCGCCCGGCAGTGGGGGGCCGCCGTGCCGGTGATGAACTACCTGATCGAGAACGGCGTCCACACCGCCGAGGCCTACCTGGGACGGGGCATGTGCTTTCAGCACCTCGGCCTGATCGATCAGGCCATGGCAGACTATGAAGCCGGTCTCGCCCGGCTCCCCGATACGGTCAGGCCGCTGGCCGACGATCCGCGATGGGTACAGCTCCCGTCGGAGGGCGGGATCGCCTTCACCGAGCGGATCACGCCCCGACCGGGAACGGCGGGCGCCGGCACGCCACCGACCGGGGCGGGAGCGGATACGGCCGGGCAGGCCTCCCGGGAGCTCTTCTGGCGGTCGCTCGATCCGCTCTTCTCGACCGAGCTGAACGAGAGGGTTCTCGAACAGCACCGCCGCTTCGCTTACGTGACCTGGTTCTTCGCCGTGCCGAACCTCGGTCTGCGCGGCTGGGAGTCGCACCGGGGACGCATCTACCTGCGGTACGGGGAGCCGCAGGAGTACCAGGCGATCGAGAACGCCCTGGGCTGGCGGAACCTGACGGCCGAGGACCTCCTGGCGATCGGGGACGATGACATCCGCTGGGAGGATGTGGCCAGAATGACCCGGAACCTGAACCTGGCCCGAACCTGGACCTATCCCGGTATTCGCTTCCGGTTCAACATCGGAATGATCACCGGCAATTTCGTTCTCTCCGATCCGGCCCGGGCCGAGCAGGAAATCGAGCAGGCCCCCGCCTCGGTGCGGATCGAGGGAGTCCGGACGGTCTTCTTCATGGATTTCACCTGGTACGCCTTCCAGGATGACGGGGGAGCTCCCGAGTGGATTCCGGCTGCCCGGATCCCGGCCCTCTCCTGGCGGATCGCCGGCACCGACTGGACCACATCGACGGTCTACCCGATCTCCTATCTGCTCCTGGATGCGACCTGGAATGTCGTCGCGACCTTCCGGCACGATTTCCCGATCGCGGCCTATCTGATGGATCAAGGTGGCGACTGGGTGGGCCCGACGCTGCGGCTGCCCGACGATGTGGCCGCGGAGCAGGCGAAGCACGTAGCCGTCGAACTCTTCTTCACCCGGGACATACCGGCGTATGCCAGCCGTGATTCTCTGCCCGGGATCCCGGACCGCGGTCTGCGGCTCTCCAGCCTGGTGCCGGCTCGGGGCGTGGTGGAGGGTGAGGCCGTCGACGCCCTCGCGGAGGGTTCGTGGATCATCCGGGACGGCCGGGCGATCGCACCGGTTCAGGGCGAGGTCTATCCCCCCGATGAGCCCCTCTATCTCTATTTCGAGACCTACGGCCTGGCTCGGGATGAGGTGGGAGCCACGTCCTGGCAGGTGGCTCTGAGCATCACCTCGCTGGAAGAGGAGAAGCCGCCTCTGAACCCCATCGTGGAGGCTCTCGGACACCTGGTCAGCCGGCGCACGCAGGAGGGGACGGTCACCCTCATCTTCGACCGGGGGGGGATCGAAACCAGGGCCGCCGAACTCCTCCGGGTGGTTCCCCCCGAAGCTTCCCCCACCGGTATGTACCGCGTTGACATCGAGGTCGAGGACAGGATTACCGGTCAGAAGGCCGCCCGTTCCCTGCGCCTCATCCTCAGCCGGTGAGAATGGGGGCGGGGTGAGCCGGTTCCGCATTCCCGGGTATGCGCTGTTGCTGCTGACGCTGCTCCCGGGCGTTCTGTCGTCCTGTGCAAAGGAGCATGAAGGCTCGTATATCGAGCGGATCGAAGACGGGATCAGGGTTCTCGCCTACACCCAGGGGATACCGCCCGAGGAGAATCCCTATACGATCGGGAACCCGATCACCTACGGTGCCGGGCAGTCCGAAGACACCTGTCTCCTCGTATCGGCGGGATTCTCGGGCCGGTTTTCAGACGGCACGGTCCTGATCACGGATTTCCGCGAGGGGCGCCTGCATCGCTTCTCGCCCGAGGGGGAGTGGCTGAGTGCCTTTGGTCGTCTGGGTCCCGGGCCGTATGAGTTCGGGACCCACCCCGGCCCTTTCCTTGTCAATGATGAGATCAGAGTGTGGGTTTCTTCGACCCAGCGCCTCCTCCGGTTCGATCGGAGAGGCAACTACCTGGACGGACTGCACAGTGACGTACGGACAGGTATGGCTCCGGTGCCGGTCAGCGCCGGGTCGGAAGAGGGATACATCACCATGTACTCGTCGATGACGATGCCTGATCCTGATTCGAACGTCGCCGCCATCCGGTATGGTGTGTTCCATCTCTCTGCGGATCTCTCGGAAAGCGACACTCTTCTCTACCGGGAAGGTGAGGCTCAGGGGTTCTGGATCGGCTCGAGTTTCAACCTGCAGCCTTTTGAGGCGCTCTTCCCGACTCATGCCGCGGCTCCCGATCTGCCGATCGCACGCGGACATCTTCAGGAGTACCGGATCGATTTCATGTCAGCCGAGGGGACCAGCCTGTTCGCCCTCGAAATACCGATCGAGGGAGTTCGCATCACCGACGAGGAGAAAGAGCAGGAAATCGCACGGTTCCGCCGAAGCGGCCAGGAGGAAACCGCCCGCCGCCACCTCCGGTTCCCGGACCGGAAACCGGCGATACGATGGATGATCTGGGCCGGGGACGGCCGATTGTGGGTGGAGGACTATTCCGAAGTGCCGGGTGACGAGAACGGCAGGCACTACCATATCTTCACCGCCGCCGGAGAGTGGGTGGCCGGCCAGGTCCTTCCCGGAAGACCCACGGCCATCATGGGCGACGGCTGCTACCGCAGCGGGGAGAACGACGCCGGGGAACCGGTCGTCAGGTTCTACCCGTTCAGGTAGGCACGACTGATCAGTTCCTC
>CAYSYY010000170.1:0-7546 GCA_964435265.1 uncultured Gemmatimonadota bacterium | reverse complement strand
CCGCCTCTTGCAGGCGCTGCAGGGCCTGGCGGTCGCGGCTCATGTCGATGCCCTGATCCTTCTGGAACTCGCTCACGACGTAATCGACGATGCGCCGGTCCCAGTCGTCGCCGCCCAGGAAGGTATCGCCACTGGTCGACTTGACCTCGACCACGCCCTCGCCGACCTCCAGGATCGAGACGTCAAAGGTCCCGCCGCCCAGGTCAAAGACCATGATCGTCTCGATCTCTTTCTTGTCCAACCCATAGGCCAGCGACGCAGCGGTCGGCTCGTTGACGATGCGCAGCACCTCCAGGCCCGCGATCTCGCCCGCGTCCTTGGTGGCCTGGCGCTGGCTGTCGCTAAAGTAGGCCGGCACGGTGATCACTGCCTGGGTCACCGTCTCGCCCAGGTAGGCCTCGGCATCCTGCTTGAGCTTGCGCAGGATCATGGCCGAGATCTCTTGCGGCGTATAGGTGAGGCCTGTCTGCGGGATATGCACGCGCGCGTCGCCTTCGGGGCCGCCCACGATCTTGTAGGGGAGGACCTTTTTGGCATGCTCGACTTCGGGATCATCGATGCGACGCCCCATCAGGCGCTTGATCGAAAAGATCGTATTCTCCGAGTTGATCACAGACTGGCGCTTGGCCACCTGCCCGACCAACCGCTCCCCATTCTTGTTAAACCCAACTACCGACGGGCACAAGCGCCCGCCCTCTGCGGTCGGGATAATCGTTGGCTCGCCGCCTTCCATCACGGCGACCGCAGAGTTGGTCGTTCCCAAATCAATTCCAATCACCTTACTCATGAAACTCCTCCAGATCACGGCAGCCCATCTGCGCGCTGGGATGCCTCGATATGTATTTTCCCTATTTGTCCAAGTATATTATAGGACATACACATTAGATGGACGTAAGAGAAAACTAAGAGTTTCATAAGAAGCGTCACGATCCTTCCCGATCCCGCGTGACGAGGAATGGGCCGTGCAGTGAGATCTAGAGTCCCTGCATCGCCGATCCCCTCTCGCTTGTGACGATCTTGTGACGCTCCTCGCGTACTATGGGGTCAAGAACCACCGAGACAGGCGACGACAAAGGCTGCGATGTACGTTTTCCTATTACGCACCCGAAGACTGGAGTGCAGCGCTTGGGCACAGCGTGGGCCGACGGCGATGCGGGGCGCCCCGAGGTGCTGGGTGCCTCCGCGCTTTCCTATCGCCATCCCGGCACCGGGCACGCCCCGCTTCGGGGCGCGGGGATCGAGGCCGTGAACCTGTGCCTGGAGCGGGGCTCGTTCACCGTGGTCGCCGGGGAGCGGGGGGCGGGCAAGACGACGCTGCTCCGTGCCCTGCTGGGCCTGCTGCCCGCACAAGCGGGCGAGATCCGTTGGCACGGCGTGCCGGTGGGCGACCCGGCCCGGACCCTGGTCCCGCCGCGGGTCGCCTACCTGCCCCAGGCACTCGCCGGAGGCGAGGGGGCCGTGCGCGCGCAGGTGGCCACCCTGCTGGAGAGCGAGGCCGAGCTGCTGGCCGTGGACGATCTGTCGGCGGCGCTGACGGCGGGCGAGGAGCGGGCGCTGTGGGACGCCCTCTTTGCCCGGCGGCTCTTCTGGGGGCGGGGTGCCTGCCTGGCGGTCTCGAACCGCCAGGCGGCCCTCAGCCGGGCCGACCAGGTCGTAGTCCTACACGAGGGGCGAGCCGTGGGGGAGGGGAGGCTTGAGGCGCTGCTCGAGGATTGTCCCGAGCTGCAGCGCCTGTGGGAGCGCACCGCCTGGGCACGGTAGGGCAGGCGCCGCTCACCCGGCGTGCGCGGCAGAAAGGAGGGACGGATATCGACCCAACGTGCGATCGGAAGCGGAGGTTCGGACCCGGACAGCGTACGCGCACAAAGCGTGTGCACACGAAAGGAGCGAACGATGAAAAGGAAGTTGTTGGTCCTGGCCGTCGCGGCGCTGCTGGCCCTGGTGCTGGCGGTCCCCGCCTCGGCGTCCAAGCCCATCAAGGTCAGTGGGGTCATCGTACCGGATTGGGAGACGTTCAAGGACAAGACCGTGCCAGTAGGCAACCGGTGTTTCGTCGATTTCTCGTCTGATAACGCATATGGCGGAGACATCGTGGCCTCATGTGCGCACCATGGATGGCAAGTAGCACACGGTCCTTGCGCAGGTTCGTTCCCCGGAAGCTACAAGGAGACCCTTCACCTGGAGGCAGACTGCACCACGACGGGCTCCGGCTTGCTTGGGAAGCAAGGCACCTTTCGCCTGCGCTGCAATGGTGAGCTCCTACCTGCCGCCGATCCACCGCAACTCATGGTGATGGACTGGCGACAAGATTGCGTGATCCTCGCGGGGACAGGTGACCTGGCCAACCTGCGCGGCTCATTGACTCTTGAGTCGCACTATCGTAGCCTTGAGGATGCCGCCACCGTGCCCATGACCTACTCTGGCGAGATCCACTTTGACCCTGCCAAGTGAGCGGGGCCCTGTTCGCCGGCTGACGGTGAGGTGAGCGCGTAGGCGCATGATCTGCCGGCCCGCCAGGTCTACCGCGACCTGGCGGGCCGGTTCCTCGTGCTGAGGCCGGTCAGGTGTGCAAACCTGATCGGCCTTCTTGCGCAGGGGAACTGCTGGGCTTGACCGTGTGTCTTCAGCCAGGTCGCTAGGCAGAGGGATCCGCCGTCAGCTCTCGCCCTGGCCCAACTCCGCCAGCAGCTCTTCCGCCGTAGCCCATATCTCCCGCGCCCGGCCGCGGGCCAGGGCCGCCTCGCGGCCCTCGGGCTGCAGCCCGGCAGTCACCGCCGCCAGCTCCTGCCCGGCCACGTCCTCATACCAGCGCGACCGGGCGATGTGTGGCACACTCCAGGCCAGGGCATACAGCTCCACCGCGCGCTCTACCTCCCCACCGTCGGCCAGCAACAGTGCGACCGCCGGCAGCGCGGCCCACAGCGGCCGCAGGGAGCGGATCTGGATGCCGAGCTGCAGAGCTTGAGCCAAGGATTGCCGTGCTTGGGTCGTCTGCCCCAGCCGCCGGGCGGCATACCCGGCGCCGGCCATGGCCTCGGCCAGCCCGAGCCGGTCTCCTCCCGCCCGGCCGGCGGTGTCCGCCTGCTCAAACAGCTCCATGGCAGCCGCCGCCTGCCCTTCCGCCAGAGCTGTGCTGCCCAGCACGCCCAAGGCCCGCCCCTCGTGCCAGGACTCTCCCCGTTCGCGGGCCAGGGCCACCGCCTCTTCCCCCGTCTTCCGCGCCTGACCGTACAGCCCCAGGTGCATCTTGACCTGGCTCAGAGCGCCCAGCAAGCGCCCCAGGTAGATGCGCGCCCCCTGCTCCCGCAAGATCGCCACGCCTTGTTCCAGCGCAGCGTCTGCCTCGGTATACCGGCCCGCCGTCAGGTGAGTTGTGCCCACAAGCCAGAGACCTACTGGGTCGTCATCGGGATTCCTTCCCCAACCTGCGACCAGAGCGCTCCATTCGCGCAGCCAGCGCTCACTTTCCTCGACCTGCCCCTGTACGATGGCCAACCCGCTCAACCACCACATGGCTCCTGCCAAGCCGAATGGGTAACCCAACGAACGGGAGATCTCGAGCTGCTGCGCAAACCGTCTCCTCGCCTCCTCATAGTCACTGGCGAGAAAGGCATCGATACCCAAGACACCGTACGCTTCGGCCATGCCCCACCGATCCCCGATCTCCTGGCACAGCACCAGCGCTTGGCGGGCATAGGCCAGGGAACGCTCGCTCAGGCCGGGCTGGAAGTCGACCGCGTACGTCAGGAACAGCGCCCTGTCTGGGCGCGTGTCCTGACCGGCCAGGTCAGGGTGGGACAGCAGCGACTCACAGCGCTCGATCAGCCGCTGCCACGTCTCTGCATCCTCGGCGAAGGGGATCTGGCAGGCGGTGACTCGCAGCAGGAGCCGCACCCCTTCGCTCACGCTCAGGAGGGACCGATCCCCACGGGCACCCTCCAGCGCGGCTGCCGCGACCTCGAACGCTTTCCTCCCTTCCTGGTAGCGGCCTGCCCTCTTATAGAGCTTGCTCAGGCCTTCCGCGGCCGTACCCAGGTCCGCCCAACGCTCTCGCTCTACTGCCCATTCCCAGGCCACGCTGGCATTGCCACCTTCCGCTGCCATCCCTTTGGTGGCCTGGACCTGACGCGGGCCCTTGAACTCGTCCGCCCAGCGGCGCAGGGCGGCAGCGTAATAGGCGCAGTGGCGGTCGCGGGCGGCCCACTCTTCCTCCGGCGCCCGCGCGAGCTGCTCCGCCCCATACTGCCGCAGCAGCTCGTGGGTCCTGTAGCGCCCACCCTCTTCCAGCTCCAGGAACGACTTGTGGGCCAGGGAACGCAGTGTGCCCAGGCTCGCGCCCGCCACCTCCCTTGCCGCCTCGGCAGTGAACCCGCCGCGAAAGACGCTGAGAGCAGCAAAGGCCGCTCGCTCTCGCTCCTTCAGCAGCCGCCACGAGGCATCGAACGTGGCGCGCATGCTGCGCTGCCGCTCCGGCAGGTCCCGCCACTCCGCCTCCAGGGCGCCCAGGCCCTGGGCCACGCGGTCGGCAATCTGGGCCGGGGAGAGAGCGTCGCTCCACGCCGCAGCCAGGACCACTGCCAACGGCATCCCCTCCACCAGGCGGCAGAGGCGCACGATGGGCTCCAGGTCGTCCGCTGCGGGCTCGTAGCCGGGATGGACGCGGCGCGCAGTGTGCAGGTAGAGCTGCACCGCACCATAGCCCGCGAGGGACCTGACCGGTGTTCCGGCGGACGCTCTTTGTCCGCCACCGCTCAGGTCTTGACTCAAGTGATCTTGCGTGGGGTAGTCCATCCCCGGCACAGAGAAGATGCGCTCAGCCTGCAGCTCCAGGCGCGCGCGGGAGGTACCCAGCACAGTCAGCCCCGGGGCGGCGTGCAGCAGGTCGGCCAGCAGGGCTGCCCCATCGCCTCCGTCCCCCTCGCGGCCGAGCAGCAGGTGCTCCACGTTGTCCAGGACCAGCAGCAGCTCCTTGTCGCGCAGGTAGGCGAGCAGTTGCCAGCGGGGGTCCTCCCCGGGGACAAGCGTCAGCTCCGACGCCTGGGCGATCGCCGGCACCATCCCCTCCGCCGTCCCCACCGCCGCCAGAGGCACAAAGGCCGCGCCATGGCCGAAGGCATAGACCTGTTCCGCGGCAACCTCGAGCGCCAGCCGCGTCTTGCCGCTCCCCCCAGGCCCCACCAGCGTCACCAGCCGGCACCCCGGCTCCTGCAGCCAACCCCCAAGCAGCCCCAGCTCCCGCTCACGGCCCACAAAGGGCGTCGTCTGCGCCGGAAGGTTGTGTAGGGACCGGGTTCCTGCCAGGAACCCGGTCCCCGAATGCTCGCGGATACCCTCGTACAGCTGCGTCGTCTCTGTCTCCGGCTCGACCCCCAGCTCCTCGACCAGCGCCCGCCGGCAGACCTCGTACTGCGCCAGCGCCGCCGCCCGCTGCCCGCTCTCCGCCAGGGCGCGCATGGCCTGGCGGTGTGCACCCTCGTGCCACCGCTCCAGTGCCAGCAACTGCCGTGCATCGTGCAGCGCCTGCTCGTGCTCCCCCCGCCGCTCGTGGTAGGCTGCCAGCACGTACAGCGCCTCCAGCACCTGGAGCCTCCGCTGCTCCCGCTCCCCCCGCAGCCACTCCTCAAAGGGCGCACTGGGCAGGGAAAAACCGCTCAACAGCTCCCCGCGGTACAGGGCGACCGCCTCCCGCAGGCGCTCGATGCAGGCCGGGCACGTCTGCAGGTGGCGGTGGAGATGCGTCCTGCACGTCGTGAGTGCCCGGTCAAAGGCCGCCACGTCGGCCCGCCAGGGCGCCTCCGCGTTGAGCCCGATCGCCTCGTGGGTGACGAGCAGCCAGGGCGGAGCCGCATCGGCGTCGCCCAGCGCATGCCGCAGCCGAAGCAGCACCTGGGAGAGGTTGTGCCGCGCCTCTGACTCAGGCTGGTCGGGCCACAGCAGGCCGGCCAAGCGTTCGCGGCGACAGGGGGCGCCGGCTTCCAGCGCCAGGTAGGCCAGCAGCGCCCGCGCCGCATCGGTGGCAAAGGCGGTGACCGGCCGGCCCTCCCGCGTGACGAGGAATGGGCCGAGCAACGAGATCTGGAGCCCCTGCATCGCCGATCCCTTCTCGTTTGTGATGATTTTGTGACACTCCTCGTGTACCATGGGACCAGGAACGACCAGATATGCCGGGATAGAGGCCGCGATGGACGCCACACTGTGCGCTTTGCTTTCATTATACACCAGAACCCAGAGACCGGGGGGCTCACCTTGGGCACGGCATGGGGGAACGGTGTCTCGGCGCACACCGCCTGGGCAGGGCAGGGAAGGCGCGGCTCACCCGGCGTGCAGGGCAGAAAGGAGGGGTGAATAACGATCGTAGAGCAGCGTATCGTGTGGAAGCGAACATGCGGACCGGAACAGCGTACGCGCACAAAGCGTACGCGCACAAAGCGTGCGTACACGAAAGGAGCGAACGATGAGAAGGAAGTTGTTGGTCCTGGCCGTCGCGGCGCTGCTGGCATTGGTGCTGGCGGTCCCCGCCTCGGCGTCCAAGCCCATCAAGGTCAGTGGGGTCATCGTACCGGATTGGGAGACGTTCAAGGACAAGACCGTGCCAGTAGGCAACCGGTGTTTCGTCGATTTCTCGTCTGATAACGCATATGGCGGAGACATCGTGGCCTCATGTGCGCACCATGGATGGCAAGTAGCACACGGTCCTTGCGCAGGTTCGTTCCCCGGAAGCTACAAGGAGACCCTTCACCTGGAGGCAGACTGCACCACGACGGGCTCCGGCTTGCTTGGGAAGCAAGGCACCTTTCGCCTGCGCTGCAATGGTGAGCTCCTACCTGCCGCCGATCCACCGCAACTCATGGTGATGGACTGGCGACAAGATTGCGTGATCCTCGCGGGGACAGGTGACCTGGCCAACCTGCGCGGCTCATTGACTCTTGAGTCGCACTATCGTAGCCTTGAGGATGCCGCCACCGGGCTCATGACCTACTCTGGCGAGATCCACTTTGACCCCGACAAGTGAGCGGGGCCCTGTTCGCCGGCTGACGGTGAGGTGAGCGCGTAGGCCAGGATCGGTCCAAGGCCTGTGCATGTGCCTCCTCGTGCTAACGACATGCACGAGCGGCATCAGGATGTAGCCAGATAGAGCAGGTGCCCGTCACCTTGTGCAACCCACGGCTGCCGGTGACGGGCACCTCCATCCCTCACTCCCCTAGCTCCGCAAGCACCTCGTCCGCCGCCGCGCGCAGCGACATCGACCGCGGATGTTGGCGTAGGTCGACGCCCGGCCTCGGGCCCTCCAGCCGCGACCCCGGACCTCAGATTGCCACAAGAGGGCCGGCTAGCTCCCGGCGTCACGTGGTCTCCCCTTCATCCCACACGCGCGCGTGCCCCTCGGACAAGGTCGCTGCATCCGCCGCCTCCTCCTTGTCCCACACCCGCGCATAGCCCTCGCGCCGCTGCTCCTCGTCGGTCTTGGCATAGACGCGCGTCGTCGCCGGCGAGGCGTGGCCGAGCATATCCTGGACGAGGGCAAGGTTTTCGGTGCGGTCGAGGG
>CAYSYY010000169.1:0-7554 GCA_964435265.1 uncultured Gemmatimonadota bacterium | reverse complement strand
GCACCGCGTGCCCCACGAGGCATAGACCGACCGGATCACGACCTTCGGGGTGGCGCCGTTGAAGATCGCCTGCTGGCGCAGCTCCCCGGTGTAATCCCGCATGAAGACGAACTCGCTCGAGCCCATGCGTTTCATCACGAAGGGAGGGGCCTTCATGCCCACCGCGAGCGAGTCCACGACGAAGCCGGTGACCTCCTGCGCCGCGGCCCGGCCCGGCGGCGACAAGGCCAGGGCTGTTACGAGCAGTCCCATGGCCGTCAGCCGGGAACATGTGTCTCGGCGGATCCTCATGAATCTCCCCCTCCCACCGGGCGGAAACCTCATCACTGCGGCGGAACCGGCCGGCTCGGCGGCGCGGTGATCCGATCGGGCCCCGAGTCACCCCCGCCGCCCCCCAGGGCCAGGGCGGCCCCGCCTCCGGCCGCGCCCAGGAACAGGAGATACAACCAGCCGTTGCGCCGGCGCGGCCGCTGCTGCCCGGAATCCTCACCGGGGGCTGAAGGTTGTGTTTCGGGCTGCTGCTGGACGACCGGCTGCTCCGGTTGGCGGGCGGGCTGCTGCTCGCGCTGGACCGCCCGGCCGCTGACGTTGGCGGCCAGCTCGTTCGCCACGGCCTCGGCGGCCACGGTCAGAACGGCTTCGATTCCGCCAGGCTCGTCTTTGAAGGCAGTGTACTCGATCCGGGAAGTGGAGATATCTATGATGCGGATCTGCAGGGAGTAAAGGGAGCCGACTTTGGATACGCTGCCCGCCACCATCTTGCTGGCCCCCAGCACCCGCCCGACCTGGACTACGCATTCGTCGGTGTCGCAGGCCCCGGAGAACTGGAAGCCCATCTCCGCCATGATCGATTCCATCTGGTTGCGTTCGATCACCTGGAAGGTCTGGGTGCGGCCCAGCCAGATACGCAGGCGCTCGGTGATGGCCCGGGCTTCACCCGCATCCACCCCGTTGGCCTCGAGATCGAGCACCCCGACGGTGAGCTTCTCCTGATCCTGTTCCTGCCATAATTCCAGTTCCGGTGCCCGTTCCTGGATCCAGGCCGCCCGGCCGGTCCGCCCGGCTCCGGCGCCGGCTCCGGTCATCACGGCCGCTTCCGCCAACGCCTGACCGACCGGGAGCAGGACCATCTGGCAGGCCACGGCGAGGGCGGTGAACCGCCACCAGCCGTTCAGGGGACGGGTGCTCACTGCCTCTTTCTCCGCTTCGGCTCAGCCGGGGGAGGCGGGGGGACGCGCTCGAGCCGGCGGTCGCGTTCCTGGTTCCACTGGACCCAGTCGAGCTGGGCGTCTTCGGCGGGATCGAACTCCGATTTCACCGGCGCCTCGCCCCGGGTCACGATCAGCTGCTGGTTGGCCGCGACGAGTTCGATCCACTGCTGGGGCGAGACCTCGCGCGGAGGAGCCACCTCGCGCGGCGGCGCGACCTCCCGGAACCCTCCCGCCGTCGGGGGCGGGGCGGGATTGTCCCGCACCTCCATCTGACCCTCGTAGACACGCAGCACGGTCGTTGCCAGGCTGGGGACGTCGATGCGGAAGACCGTCCCCCGCACCGCCGCCAGCACGGTGGGGGTTTCGATGGTGAGGTTCTCCCGGTCGGCGGCCATCCGGCGTACGTTGGTCCAGAGCCGTCCCCGCCGCACGTTCGCGTTGGTCCCGGGCCCTCGCCATTCAGCCAGACTGCGGGTGGTGATCTCGAGTTCGGAGTTCTCACCGATGCGGACCACCAGTCCGTCGTCGTTGGTCTTGAGTTCCAGCCGGGATTCCGCGCCTGTTCGGACGACATCGCCCGAGAAGAGCGACTGTTCCAGGACCAGGCCCGACCACTCCTCGCTCTGGGCCTTCCGGTACCCGACCTCCCCCATGTAGAAGCTGACCTTGGCCAGCACCCAGGCCTGAGCTGCGACGGCGCCGGCCAGTATCAGGAAGCCGGCGGCGCCGGTCAGCAGCGGGCGGTTGAGCGGGGGTCGCGTCATCGGCCGCCCCCCTTCGGGGTGACGTTGATCTTCACCTGGTTCGTGGTCACCTCGGTGATGGCGATCGTGAACTCCGCCCACGTCTTCGACGCCAGCTCGGTGGCCAGGTCCATGGCGTTGCCGGTGAACTGCACCTCGAGGATCGCCAGCCCCGCGGTGAAGCTCTTCTGGGTCACGCTCTGGGCCCCGCGCACGTAGAAGGGCACGAGCCGGATGAAGCGCTGCACATTCATGAAGTCGAGGCCGTTGACGATGTGTAGCTCCACCACTCCACCGCTCGAGAGTTCCTGGTTCCAGCGCTCGAGGATCCGCTCCTCCAGGCGGGGGGCGAGCCGGTTCATGGCCCGCTGGATCGCGCCGTGGGCGGCGTCGACCGGGCTGCCCCCGATATGCGCTCCGGTTTCCTGCGAGGTGGTCATGATCTCACCGGTGTCGGCCCTGATGACCCGCATCGAGATCGAGACCTGCATGCTGACCATGGTGCCCAGCATCTGCTGGGCCGCGGTGCCTCGTTTGGCGATGGTGGTGCCCAGCACGACCACTTCGGCCTGGAAGGCCCGGCCGATCCGGGCCGCGGAGGCCATGTCGCCTTCCAGGGCCGAGGTGAGTACGGCCCGCTCGGTGTTCATGGCCACCGTCGCCGGATCCACGAAGCGGAAGCCCTTCGGCTGCAGGGCCTCCATGAAAAAGGTGGCGGTGGTGGCGTTGTCGACGGTGGTGGGCACCCTTTCTTCGCCCCCCTCGTCGATGAAGATCTGCTCGTCGATCAGCACCAGCATGCGGGGGTAGTTCATCCGTTCCAGCAGGACTCCGATCGCTTCGAGATCACCCACCAGTTCGGATTCTTTCACCACCGCCCGGACCGAGACGGTGATCATGTCGGGATCCTCGGTGGTGGAGAGAACCTCCCAGGAGGAGATGTATCCCCGGGTTCGCGTCATGATGCGGTCCTGGATCACCATGAAGTTCTCGGCCAGCGTACTGGAGGTCACATGTGTGCCCATGACCTGCTCCACGGCGTTGCGGAGCGCGTCGTTGACCGCATCCTCTTCGGCCTTGACCTTGTCACCCGCGATGATCGAGCCGCGTCCCTGAACGGTGACGGTCACCCCCTCCTGGGGAACATCCTGCGCCCGGAGCGTTCCGGGGAGGAGTAGACCCAGCACCGCCGCCGCGGCCACGGCCGGTGCCAACCGTTTGAGAGTCGACACTATCTCAGCGCTCCCTTCAGATTGCGGATGATCAGGATCGCCTCGTGCCCCGGCAGCGTTCCCTCGAGGAAGAAGGTCCCGTCGGGCCTGCCGTCCATGATCCCGCGGGTGGTGGCGAGCATCACGGCGTTGAAGGCGAAGTGGGTGTTGGGCACGTCCGGGAAGGGGCTGGGCGAGCCGAAGAACCGTGATTTCAGGTTCGGATCATCATACGCCTCGACCAGCACCCGCTGGATCAGCATGGCCAGGTCGACCCGGCTCACGACCTGATTGGGCCGGAAGGTGTTGTCGGGAAAGAGGTCCATGGCGCCCGTGATCACGGCCTCTTCGATATGCTGGCGGGCCCAGTGGTCGAGGGCATCGATCGGCTGCGGGATGCGGCCGGCTTCGGGATTGGCCTGCCCCGGCGGGACGAAGCGGCGCTCCTGCGGCGCCTGCGGCCCCAGGAAGATGCCCCGCAGATCGAGTTCTTCATTCAGCAGTACGGCCAGCTCGGCCCGGGTCAGGGCCTGGCTCAGGGCGATCTCACGGTAGCGTTCGGGCACCCCCAGGGTGGCCCGCTGCAGCTCGCTCACCCGCTGCCAGCCGTCGTTCAGCGCCACGTTGTCGGGCAGGGCGCTGATGCCGCGCCGGTAGGCGTCGACCGCGGCGTCGAAGTCGCGCCGGGTCGTGTGCACCTTTCCGAGTTCGTCGTAGGCGTCGGGGTAGCGGGGATCGATCCCGATGGCGTCCTCGAAGGCGCGGATGGCGCGGTTGTGCTGCCCCTGTCCCACATACGCCTTGCCGAGTCCGACATGAGCGGGCACGTAGTTCCGGTCCTGGTCGAGCGAGCGCCGGAACTGCCGCTCGGCTTCGGCCCAGTTGCCCATTTCCAGCTCGCAGAGGCCGAGTCCCTCGTACCCCGGTGCGAACTGGCGGTCGAGCCCGAGGGCGTACTCGAACTCCGCCCGCGCTTCGGCCACCTTCCCCTGAGTCAGGAAAGCCTTGCCGGCCTGGTAATGGGCTTCGGGGGTATCGAGCACCGACTGCTGCCTGAGGCGGCCGGCGCAGGAACTTACCGTCGCCACGACCAGCAGACCGACCGCGGCGGCGCTGAAGATTCTCATGATCGGCTTCATCTCACCGTTCCTCCTTCGCGACCTCCGGGGGTCAGTTGCCTGCACCGAGAACGATCATGACGCGGCACTCGTTCAGGAAGGGGCGGGTCCCGGCCGCCTGCCGGACCTGGGCCGCATCGGCGTTGGAGATGATGAGATCGCAGCCGTTGGCGCCGGTAGTGCGCAGAGCCTGGACGACGAGGGGATTGCCGGCGACCCGTTCGTTCTCCCGGGCCTGGGCCAGGTTGTTGTGGTACCCCACCACCCCCTGCTGCAGGGCGAACTGCCGCAGCACCTCGGCGGTGCCGTAGACCTCGTTGCCGCTCTCATCGATGATCTTCGGGGCCATGGCCGGAGTGACGTCGAGCCCCGAGGCGTCCACGATCAGACCCGAGACGGCACCGCTCGGACGGGCCGGCTCCGCCGCCGGCGGCGGAGCCGCTCCGGTGCGTCCCCCGGCATCGCCGGGGAGGAGCACATCGTAGAGCGCACCGGTCAGGGGCATCTCGACGATGATGCCCACATCCATGGTCTCGTAGTACCGCGTGTCGAGTACCCGGAAGTCAAAGACCGTCCCCTCCACGTGCGAGCGGATGATGTCGCTCGTTAGCATGGCGTTCTCAACCGTCGTGGTTGAGGTAACGGCCACCCCCTTGACCGCCTCGAGCAGGTCGCGGTAGGCCGCCTGCCGGGCCGCCCGCAGCGCCGATGTCCGCCAGGCGGGCTGGGGGAAACTGGTATTCGGCGCGCCCAGGCTGTGCACGATGACGACCTGACGCTCCCAGTCGATCGTGAACGCGCCGGGTTCGGGGTACTCCTGCTCCTGCTGCTGGGCTCCGGCTCCCGCCAGGGGAACCACCATCACCCCGGTGACCAGGAGCGTGAGAAACGGGCGCAACGGCCTCATGCCGTCCTCCTTGGATTCTGTCTGCGCCTGGCCGGGTTCCTCTCCCCCGGCCCGGTGCGCAGTGAGCACATCACTTCGTGGTCATGGTCCAGACCCCGTCCCAATCCTCTCCCGGCGGCTGTTCCCGGAGCATCCGGCAGCGGCCGGTGAATACCTCGGCCGCCGGATCGGACTCGAGCCGTGTGAAGATGGCAAGGGCCTCCTCCCACGACTGGCTCCGGTAATACTGTAGGGCCTCGGCGAAGGCTTCAGCAAGGCGGCGAGCCTCCGGAGTGTCCTGCTCCGAACCGGTGCGGGCGAGCACCTCATAGATCACCACCGGTTTCTTCTTCCCCTTGACCCGCACGCTGTCGAGCTCTCGCACCAGGAAGGCGTCACCGACGGCCGCATGGGTCGCTTCCGAGATAAGCAGATTGGCTCCGTACTGGCGGGTGATCGCCTCTAGCCGGGCCGCCAGGTTCACGTTGTCGCCCAGCACGGAGTAGTCGAACCGCATGTCGCTGCCCATGTTCCCCACCACCATGGGGCCGGTGTTCAGCCCGATCTTCAGATCGAACTTCTCGGGGAGGAAATCGCCGAACTCGGTCCGCACCCGGGCGAGCTCCTCGCGCATGCCCAGGGCCGCGTTCACCCCGCGCAGGGCATGGTCGTCGAAGGCGAGCGGCGCCCCGAAGATGGCCATGACGGCATCGCCGATGTATTTGTCGATGGTGCCCTGGAACTCGAAGATCCGCCGCGTCATGACGGTCAGGAATTTGTTCAGGAAGGCGGTGAGTTCTTCCGGTTCGAGCCTCTCGGAGAAGGAGGTGAAACCCTGGATGTCGGCAAACAGGATGGTGAGCTCGCGCCGCTCCCCGCCCAGCTTGAGCTTGTCGGGATCGTCGAGCATCTCGTCCACCACCGCCGGCGACACGTACTGCTGGAAGGCCCCCTTGATGACCCGCTTCTGCTTCTCCTCGGTCATGTAACGGTAGACCATGGCGCTGGTGTACCCCACCACCAGCCCGAAAGCCGGCCGGAAGAGTTCGGCCCAGTACGACCACTGCAGGTAGATGAAGAAGGCCGCGATGAAGAAGATGACGAAGAGCACGGCGGTCAGCACCGCTCCGAGCGAGATACGGAAGCGGAAGGCGAAAAACGCCACCAGGGCCCCGAGCAGGACGGTCAGGACGATCCCCATCCACTCCGGCATGCGCCCCACCCGGTCGCCCCGGAAGAGGTTCGAGAGCAGGGTGGTGTGGATCTTCACCCCGGCCAGGGCCGGATCGACCGGGGTGGGCTTGATATCTCCCAGCGCCGCCGCGGTCGGGCCCACGATGCAGATCTTCCCCTGGAAGTACTCGGCCGGCAGCCGCCGGAAGTAGACATCGGAATACGAGAGCTCCCGGTACGGCGGGTAGTCGTTCGGGTACCAGTGGAGCAGGAAACGACCCTGACCGTCGACCGGGATGGGGTAGTCCCCGACCCACAGGGCCACCCCGGGCTCGAAGCGCACCTCGTCGAAATTGATGCCCACGATGTCGAGGAAAAGGTGGAACGAGGCGGTCGGCAGGATGTAGTCGTGGTTGCGCCACAGCAGCGGCTGGCGGCGCACGATCCCGTCCTCGTCGGGGAAGGCGTTCACCAGTCCCAGACCCAGGCTGGCGCGGATGAGACGCTCCCCCGGTCCCTCCAGCACCTGGCGTCGCAGGGCGCTCAGGTCGGGCAGTTCGTCGGCCCCGTTGATGTTCCCGACCGGAACGATCGAGCGGGGGGCGTTCTGGATGAAGACGTCTTCGTCCACGGTCGACATGAAGACGTAGCTCGAGGAATCGATCAGGCTCAGGGCGGTATAGACGATCCCGGCGTTCCCGAAACCCCTGGCCACCTGCAGGTCCATCTCGGGATCGATGTCCTCCTGGAAGAAGACGACATCGAAGAAGATGGCCGCCGCACCCGCTTCGGCCAGGTACATGGCCAGGTCGGAGTGGGTCCGGCGCGGCCACTGCTCGAACCGGCCCATGTCCTTCAGCGAGCGGTCGTCGATCCGGATCAGGACGATCCCGGTCTCATCGGCGTCGAACGGGTCGGACTGCGCCGCGGCCAGCCAGACCCGGGAGTCGTAGAGCGAGTACTCGATCTTCTGGAAGGAGCCGGGGGCGATGATGTAGGTGAAGAGCGCCACCAGCAGGGCCGCGCCACCGCCCACCCCGAGGGCCTTCAGAATGGCCCAACGGGCGGCCGCGCCCTTCTTTCCGCTCTCGGTCTCCATCGCTCCCTACTCCGCTCCTCGGCTACTGTTCGTTCCGCCTCCCGGCGATATCCCGGCCCGCTCCGCCGGACCGCCCGAGTGCCCTGTCACGCGACATGACACTACCGCACCAG
>CAYSYY010000168.1:0-7572 GCA_964435265.1 uncultured Gemmatimonadota bacterium | reverse complement strand
CCCGATCCCCAGACCGGTGATACCCAGGACCATGACGAAGATCGTCCCGACCCCCAGCCAGGAGATGATCGGGTGGGAGTCAAGCAGCAGGTTGGTGAGGATGATGAGCGTTTCCCCGAGCAGCAGGAGCGGGACGAAGGAGATCCAGAACTTGCTCCACAGATACCCCTTGAGCCCCAGCGGGCTCGAACGCACCAGCCAGAAGGCGTTCCCCTCCAGACTCACCGCCGGGAAAACGAAGCGGGCCGCGACCGCCGAGACCACGAATCCCGCCAGCCCCAGGTTCAGGAAGGCCACCAGGTTGGTCAGGTACACGGTGGGGACGTAGGAGTGGGCCAGCGGCAGAACCCGGAAGTTGTAGACGTACAGCACCACCAGGGCCAGCAGCAGGAAGAGCTGCGACCACTGGGTGATATCGCGCACGAAGGTCTTCACGTCCTTCGAGATGATCTGCCGGAGCTGGCGGGGGAAGAAGAAGGCGTAGGCGTTGATGAGGCGGTCCAGCAGGGGAGTGTGCGAGAGCCGCAGCCGGCGCACCTCCTGCGTCTTGGTGAAGCCCAGGGCATAGGTGTGCCGCGCCACCCAGGCGCCGGCCACCACGATCGCCATCGAGGTGATGACGAGCATGCCCAGGGGGAAGGGATCGTAACCGGTGGTGCCGGTCAGATAGCTCGCCACCCCCTCGGCCGCCCACTGGCTGGGCAGCAGCGGCGAAAGCGGTGCCCGCATCGCCTGGAAGAAATCCATCAGGGAGTTGAAGGCATCGGGATCGAGCAGGCGCTCGGGGCGCAGAATCCGGAAGATGAGGATGACCCCGGCGAAGAAGACCAGGCTCACGATCATGAGTACATCTTTGGCGCGGCGGGCCGGGAAGACGTTCACGAGCAACATGGTGAGCGTCACTCCGAGCACCGAGGGGATCACCACGAAGGCGAGCAGGGTCAGGGTCGCGATCAGATAGTAGAGCAGATCGCCCTGGAAGACGACCCCGTAGGCGATGAAGACGGGCAGGGCGAAGAGGACCACCATCCATGAAGCGTTCACGGTCGTCTCCGCCAGCCGGGCCAGGTAAAGGGCGTCGCCGGACACCGGCGCCGGGACCAGCAGCTGCAGGTCGCTGCTCATGAAGAAGATCCCGAACGAGGTGAGCAGCGAACTCCACATGAGGATGCCGAGGAAGAAGAGGAAGATCATCGCCAGAATCTTCCCGGGCAGGATCTCGCCGAACTCTTCAACGATCCGGAACTGGTAGAGGAAGTTGGTGAAGATCAGGTAGATGAGGATCCAGAACCCGCTCACGATCGCGATCAGCACCGCGGTCCGGGCCAGTTCCCCGCGGGCCCGGAAGCGGAAGCGGTTCCGGAGCTGAAGCCACCGCGGGCGCAGCAGGAGCAGCACCTCTGCTGAAAGGGTATCCCGCATGGCTCGGCTACAGGCGCAGCGCCCGCACGATCTCCTCCATGTCCTCGTCGGTGGTCAGCTTGAGGAAGATGGCCTCGAGCCGGGCGGCCGCGTCGTCGCCCATCCCGGCACGGGTGCGCAGCTCCGCGAGGGTGCCCTCGGCGATGATCTCCCCCTCCTGGATGATGGCGATGCGGTCGCAGAGTTCCTCGGCGACGGCCAGGGTGTGGGTGGACATGAAGATCGCTCCCCCCGCGGCGGCGCGCTGCTGGAACAGCGCTTTGAGCAGCCGCGCTCCTTTCGGGTCGAGCCCCACCATCGGCTCGTCCACGATTATGATCTCGGGCTCGTGCAGCAGGGCCGAGCCCATCACCAGGCGCTGCTTCATGCCGTGGGAGTACGCTTCGATGAGTTCGTTACCCCATTCGGTGAGTTCGAAGAAAGCCAGGAGTTCGTCGATGCGCCGCTCCAGCCCCTCGGCGTCCTCGTCGAGAACGTCGTAGAGGCCGGCGATGAAGCGCAGGAACTCGCGGCCGGTGAGTTTCTCGTAGATGAACGGCCGGTCCGGGATGAAACCAACGATCCGTTTGGCAGCGACCGGATCGGCCTGCAGACCGAATCCCCCGAGCTCGATCTCACCGGCGGTGGGGTGCAGCAGTCCCACCAGGGTGCGGATGGTGGTCGTCTTCCCCGCGCCGTTGGGACCGAGGAACCCGAAGATCTCTCCGCGTTGCACCTCGAGATCGATCCCCCGGACGGCCTCGACGGTGGAGAAGCTCTTCCGGAGCCCCCTGACCCGGAGGGCCGGTGTGCCGGGATTGCTTACCGCGATGGGGTTCATGGGGACCTTCCTCCGGCCGGCAGCGGGTGGTAGCGCACCACCTCGATGGTGATACGCCCGATGATCCGCATCAGCTCCACCTGCCGGTCGAGCCCGCCGCGGATGAAGCTGAGATGGGTCGCATCGGCGGGGAACTGATCGAAGGTGGGATCAACGGCCACCCATCCGCCGATCCAGACCGACGGCCAGGCATGGTAGTAGAAGCGGCCGTCGAGGTACACCACTCCGGCGTTCATCTGGGTCGGCAGGCCCGCCGCCCGGGCGAGCGCGGTATAGAGCGTGGTGTGTTCGTTGCAGTCACCGCGCCGACGCCGCAGCACCTCGCGCGCATCCGGGATCCCCGCCGTCGGCTCCTTCTCCAGAGCCTCGTACACCCAGTGCACCAGGGTTTCGGCGAAGGCCCGCGCACTGCGCTCCGAACCCCGGATGCGGCGGGCGGTCCCGATGATGGCCGGGTCGTCCGACTGCACCAGAGGCGTCGGGCGCAGATAGCGGCGCAGGATCATCTCATCGGCGGGCAGCAGGTAATCCTCCAGCGCCGCGAGGTCCTCCATCTTCACCTCGACGATCTCCTCGATCAGCTCCTGACGCCCGAAGGTGAGATCGAATTCGGAGAAATCGATCCCCCCCAGGCGGACGGACATCGAATCGACCTCCCGGGCCCCCTCGATCATCATCACCCCCGCCGGCACCGCCGCCAGGTTGACGATGTCGAGCGCCACCGACTCCTCCCACCCCCCACCCAGAGCCTGGTCCCGGCTCTCCCGCACGTTCTCCAGGACGGCGAAACCCAGCGGCAGCTCACCCCGCAGCTCCCGCCCGTCGTCGTCGACCCAGACCCGGGCCGTCAATCCGAGGTAGGAGGTCTCGAGCCGCCAGGCGGCCCGGCGTTCCCCTTCGAATGTGATTGTGTCTCGGGCGGCCACCCGCACTTCGGTGGCAACAGTGCTCATGGTGGCGGGATCGAAGACCGGGATCGACACCGTCTCCCCGACTGTGAAGCCGCCCTCGGCGAGCATCAGCTCCGGTCCCGCATCGAGGTAGATCGGCCCGTTGACCGGGATGATCCGCTCGACCCCCGTTTCCCCCGGCGGTCCCGTAACGATCCGCAGCCGCCGTCCATCCACCCCCCCACGGATCTCTAGACCGGTCCCACCCTCCCTCCCCGCACGCCCCGCCGCACCCGGGCCGGGCGCAGCGTGGTCGGTCGTCATCACAAAGGAGAAGGACCGCAGGCTGAAATCAGGATTGAGGGTGGCTTCACTGCGCAGGTTGACGACCTGCGCGACTTCGAGTGCGGTCAGCCGGAGCAGCTGGGTGGCGCTGACCCGCCAGAGGGTGTCCCCCTGGCTCTCACGCCGCGACCAGGCGTACCCCACCTTCTGCCCGTTCAGGTAAATCCCCGACCACCACTCCACGGCCCCGGAATCGGCGCGGGCGGTACCGGGGATCCACGTCACGACGGACGGGAAGTACTCCCTCTTCACCAGCATGCCGGCCATGAAGAACCAGGCCAGTACGATGAGGGCGGGTATGATCCTCACTCTGCGCATAGGTGCCCCAATCTAAATCGGACCGACCCGCCGCGCCACCCCGGGGCGGTGCATGCGCCCAAGTTGACCATGAAGTATCCGCGGAGTAGTGTGGGCGGTGTGAGTATCGCGAACGAACTGCTGACGCTGGTCCGCTCCCGTTACCCGCTGGTGGGTGTGGAGACCTACGAGGAGGAACGCCTCGAGGCGATCCTGGGCGACGTGGCCGCCGAGCTGGGAGTGCCGCTCTGGCGCTGGGACACCCTCAACGGCCTGGTGCACACGGGGACCGGCAACGGCATGTACAACACCGCGCGGCCCGATCAGCTCCTGAGCTACCTTTCCGCCTCGGCCGGCGACGGTCTCTACCTGCTCAAGGACCTCCACCACCGCCTGAGCGATCCGATCATCCAGCGTTCGCTGCTCGACGCCTCGGGCAGCTTCAAGCAGGACCGCCGCTGCCTCTTCCTGACCGCCCCCCGGCTGGATATCCCGCCGGCCCTGGAGAAGGAGGTCATGGTCATCGGCCTGGCCCTGCCCGACACCGACGAGATCAAGCGCCTGATCTACCGCACCGTGGCGGGCCTGCGCGGAGGGCGGAGCGTGCGGATCGAGATGACACCGGAGCAGCTGGAGCGTCTCATCAACGCCCTGCAGGGCCTCACCCTGGAGGAGGCCGAGCGGGCCATGGTGCAGGTGGTCCTCGAAGACCGCCGGCTCGATCCCGGCGATATCGACCGGGTCCTGGAGTTGAAGCAGAAGACGCTCATGCGCGACATGCTGCTGGATTTCATCCCCTCCAGCCAGGACCTCGGCGATGTGGCCGGCCTGGACAATCTCAAGGCCTGGCTCGATCGGCGCCGCGGCGCCTTCACCCGCAAGGCCCGGGAGTTCGGGCTCGACGTGCCGCGGGGGATCCTGCTGCTGGGCGTGCAGGGGTGCGGCAAGAGCCTCTGCGCCAAAGCGGTGGCCCGGGAATGGAACCTCCCCCTGCTGCGGCTCGATCCCGGCCGGCTCTACGACAAGTACATGGGGGAATCGGAGCGCAAGCTGCGCCAGGCCATGGCGACGGCCGAGGCGATGGCTCCCGCCGTGCTCTGGATCGACGAGATCGAGAAAGGGCTCGGCGGTTCTTCCTCGGGGGAGGTGGACGGCGGCCTCTCGCACCGCATGCTCGGCACCTTCCTCTCCTGGCTCCAGGAGAAGCAGGCGGCGGTCTTCGTGATCGCCACCGCCAACGACATCAGCGCCCTGCCCCCCGAACTCATCCGCAAGGGCCGCTTCGACGAGATCTTCTTCGTCGACCTGCCCGATGAAGCCGCCCGACGGCTGATCTTCGCAATCCAGCTCCGCCGGCGGTCGCGCGATCCCGCCCGTTTCGACCTCGACACCCTGGCCCGCGCGGCCGAGGGTTTCAGCGGCGCCGAGATCGAACAGGTGGTCGTCGGAGCGCTCTACAGTGCCTTCACCGACACCCGTGCCCTCACCACCGGCCATCTCCTGCGGGAACTCGAGGGCACCCGGCCGCTCTCGGTGATGATGCGTGAGAAGGTGGAGGCGTTGAGAGAGTGGGCCCGGGAGCGAACCGTTCCGGCCTGATCGCCACCCGGCCGTGATTACGGTCAGGGACGGGGTGAGTCGGAGCTCCCGCCGGCGGCTTCCCCGTCCTCGACCGGGATCCAACCCACATGGTTCCCCACCCCGAAACCGAGCAGCGCCCGGCGCACCAGGCGCACCGGCAGCACGGCGGGTACGACCACCATGCCCAGGTTCAGCAGCCAGTCGGCCGAAATCCACTCGTAGATCCGGCGCACCCACCGTTTCATGGTCAGGCGGCGGCGCAGCTCCGGCGGCAGGGGATGGCGGAAGACGCGATGATCGCCGGTTTCGAGGAAGGTGGTGACGAGATAGGAAGCACGGCGGGCGTGCTGCAGGACGTAATGGATTCCGCCGGCCGTGAGCGGCGACACCAGGCCGGCGGCGTCACCAACCAGCATCACCCGCCCCCTCACCAGCACCGGCCGCGGGCCGGCGCAGGGGATGACGGCGCCGCGCCGGGAGATCATCCGCTGCAGGCCTAACCGGGGTCGCAGCTGCTCCACGAACTGCTCCAGAGAACGGGCCGGCGACCACCCGCCCCGCCGATGCCCGGCCAGCCCGATCAGGTACCCCTGCGGTGCCGGAATGGCCCAGGCGAGGTACCCCGGGGCGCGCCGGCGGCCGAAGAAGAGGTGGATCCCCCCGTTGCCGTCCGTCTGTTCCGAGGTATGGACCTCTTCGATACCGTGCAGGAAACGGCGGTACCGGGGCAGGTCGAGGGCGGCGGCCACATCCGACCGGGGTCCGTCGGCGCCGAGGACGAACCGGGCGGTGACCGGGAATGGTTCCCCGCCGGGATTCTGCATCAGCACGCGCACCCCGTCCTCGGTCGGCTCCAGATCCACCAGCCGATGACGCTCCCGGATCTCGGCCCCGGCCTGGCGGGCCTGCCGGGCCATCCAGGCCAGGACCGCCGGCATGTCGGCCACATAGAAGAAACGGTTGGCATGCTCGGCGGTCAGCGTGCGGCCGCCGGGGGCATGGATGGTGACCCGGGAGAGTCCGGGACCGAAGAACTGGCGGGGAAAGGGGACATCCTCGAAAGCGCGCTGGACGAAGAGACCGGTGACCTGGATGACGTCCCCGATGAGGTTGGATTCGAAACAGACGGTGGTGAGTCCGCGCATCGCCAGAAGTCGGGTGGTGTGCAGCCCGGCGAGTCCACCGCCGATAACGATGACGTCGTAGTCCATCCAGCCCGTTCCCAGATGCGTCCCAAACCGGACGCGGGGTGAGAGAGGGGAGAGTACCAGATACCGGATTCTATTGCCAGAACACGCCGCTGCCGGCAACCGGAAAGTGCGGACGCAGGTTCACTTCATCAGCACCCCGAGGAAGACGGCCCGCCCCATCGCCCCATACCCCCAGACCCATTCCGGCCGGGCGTCGGTGATGTTGCGCAGGCGCAGGCGCAGCGCCAGATGACCGGTCAGGTCCCAGGTGGCCTCGCCCTCGAACAGGGTCACCGGCTCCAGATCGATGGCGGGATAGGGTGGTGCCGAGAAATCGATATCGGTCCGGGACCCGACGTGACGGGCGCGCAGGGCGCCGGAGAGCCGCTCGCCGGCCTGCCACTGCAGACCGAGGGTGAGCGTGATCCGGGGACGGCGGATCAGGTATTCGCCGGCGGTCTCGTCGCGGGCCTCCATCAGGGTCATGCTCCCCTGCGCCCCGAGCCTGCCGGTGAGGGCCACCCGGGTCTCTAACTCCCACCCCTGCAGGCGTACCCGGCTCCGGTTCTCATACCGCGACTCCCAGGTCTCCGGATCGGTGATGAAATCGATCAGATCGGTCACGTTCTGCGCATAGTGCGTTAGCCGCACCTCCCCCCGCCCGGCCAGAGGAGCCCGGACACCCAGATCCCAGCCGGCGGTCCTCTCGGCCAGCAATGCGTCGTTGCCGTAATCGGGGCTGAACCTCTGGTAGAGCGACGGGGTCCGGAATCCGGTCCCGAGCGAAGCGCGGAACAGCATGTTACCGGCCGGGAGAGCGGCGGTCAGCCGCACCGTGGGGTGGGCTCCGTACCCGCTCCAGGCATCGACCCGGCCGCCGGCGGTCAGCGCGGCCGGGCCGAGCGGGAGCTGGTCCTGGACGTAGACGGCCGCGACCGACTGCTCGCTCCAGGGCACGAGGCTGGTGAAGAGCCATCCCCCGCTGAGCGAAGAGTACCGGCTGCGACCGCTCTGGCGTTCCCACGAC
>CAYSYY010000167.1:0-7635 GCA_964435265.1 uncultured Gemmatimonadota bacterium | reverse complement strand
TGGGAGGTGGCGAAGACGTGATCGAAGAGCACGTCGGGCCGGAAGTCGGTGCGGGCTTCGAACTCCTTCACGACCGCCTCGATCTCGGCCTTTATCTCTGCCTCCAGGGCCGCCTGTTTATCCTCATCCCACAACCCCTTCTTCTCCAGGTAGCGGCGGAAGCGGGGGATGGGATCGCGCTCCCAGGCCTTCTTCTCTTCCTCTTCGCTCCGGTATTTCTTCGGATCATCGGCGGTGGTGTGCATCATCAGCCGGTAGGTCACGGCCTCGATGAAGGAAGGGCCGCCGCCGGATTTCGCGTTGGCCAGGGCATCACGCGCGGCCACGTAGGTGGCCAGCACGTCGTTGCCGTCAGCCTGCAGGCCGTCGAAGCCGGCCGCGATGGCCTTCTGAGCCAGGGTCGGGGCCGCCGTCTGCTTCGCGCGCGGCATCGAGATGGCCCACTGGTTATTCTGCGCAATGAAGACGACCGGCGCCTGCCATACCGCGGCGAAGTTCATTGCCTCGTAGACGTCGCCCTGCGAGCTGGCTCCGTCGCCGAAGAAGGTCAGGACCGCGCTGTCGGTCTCGCCGCGGTACTGCATGGCCCAGGCGATGCCGACTGCGTGCAGGGCCTGCGAGCCCACGATGATCGAGATGGGAGTGATCCGGTCCACCCCGTCGGGCAGGATGTTCCCTTCCTCGTAGCCGTTGTGGAAGAGCAGGGCGTTGAGGGCCGGTTCCCCCCGCACCAGGCGGGCGCCCAGCTCGCGGAAGGCGGTGACCAGCCAGTCCTTCTCGCCCATGGCGAAGGCGGGGCCGACCACCGCCGCCTCCTGCCCCGTGCAGGGGCCGAAGGTTCCGATGCGGCCCTGGCGCTGCAGTTTGAGCATGCGCTGGTCCAGCTCCCGGGCCCGCACCATGGCCCGGTGGATGTCGATCAGGGTGTCTGCTCCCAGATCGGGTTCGAGCTCGGGATCGGCGTTACCCGCCTCGTCCAGGATCCGGAGGTGTTTCACGGTGAAGGTGTTGAGTTCGGTCAACGGCATCTCGTTCTCCTCACGCCGGCATCAGCAGGGGATGCACGGGCCTTCTTCGCGCTCGGCGATATCGCGGGCGACATCGGCGACGGTTACACCCGCCAGGACCGTCTCCATGGCGCCGCTCGCCCGGGTGAAAATGTCGAGCAGGACCGTCTGGATGTGGCGCCCGCAGATGCACTCATCGCTGGGCTGCTGGGTGTGCAGGGGGAAGAGCCCCCCGTTCTCCATCAGGTGGTATACCTCGAGGAGGGTGATCTTCTCCGGCGTCCGGGCCAGAGTCGAACCGCCGCCTGCGCCGGGGTGGGTGTCGACCAGACCGGCTCTTCCCAGCACTCCCAGGATACGTCTGATGACGACCGGATTGGTATTCACACTGTGGGCGATGAACTCCGAAGTGACGGGACCGTCTTCGGACAGAGCCAGCATCGCCAGGGTGTGCACCGAAACGGTGAATCTGCTGCTGTAGCTCATGTTTAGGCCTCCTAATTGTTACCAATATAGTTACAGTTAGGGCGTCTGTCCAGTCTTCAGGTCCGGTTTTTTTACCAAGACGATCCTGGCTCTGCGCCTGGATGAAGAGGGCGCCTTCGTGATCGAGGCGTTCCGCTGGGGCCTCGTGCCCCCCTGGACCAGCGATACGGCGCCGGAGATCCGGGACATCCACCACCGGATGCCGGTGGTGCTGCAGCGGGAGCTATGGCCGCGCCGGCTCGATCCGGCCGCGTCCGTGGCCGAGCTCCGGGTCATGCTGCGCCCCTGCGAGAGCGGCGATCTGGTCGCCTATTCCGTCTCTGCGGTAGTCAACTCCCCGGCTAACGATTCGGTCCAGTGCGTCCTGCCGCTCGCGGACGCTGCTCCGGGGTGACCGCAGTTGAGTCACTGAACTATTAAAATTGTCAATACATTTTTTTAATAACGCTTTGACTTATTCATAAATTTTTAATAACATGTGAACAAGTTAAAAAAAACCAACGGATTTTGATGTAGCTGGAGAAATGAAAATCGATGCGTCGAACGACCGGCACCTACATTTCGACATCGGTCGCAGGCGAGACCGTCGAAGCCTTCGTTCCCCAACCTCTGCCGCCCCAGCCCTCTCTCGATCTCAATCCGGCCGATCGGGAACTGCTGGAGGAAGCCAACCGCAATCTGGGGCGCCTCGACGGCGCGATCCCTGCCCTCAACATTCCGCTGTTCACGTATATGTACGTCCGCAAGGAGGCCGTCCTCTCCTCCCAGATCGAGGGAACGAAATCGTCTCTTTCAGACCTCCTGCTCCACGAATGTGAACAGGCGCCCGGGGTGCCGCTGGACGATGTCCGGGAGGTCGTCAACTACGTCGCCGCCATGGGCCATGGGTTGCAGCGGATTCGGGGCGGATTCCCCCTCTCGAACCGGCTCATCCGCGAGATCCATCAGGTTCTCATGGCTCACGGGCGTGGGAGCACGAAGGAACCGGGGGAATTCCGCCGGAGCCAGAACTGGATCGGCGGTACGCGACCGGGTAATGCCCGGTTCGTCCCTCCACCCGTGGATCGGGTCGCCGGGTGCATGAGCGATCTCGAGAAGTTCCTTCACGACATCCCCGAGCGGACCTCCCCCCTCATAAAGGCGGCCCTGAGCCACCTCCAGTTCGAGACCATACATCCCTTCCTGGACGGCAACGGTCGTATCGGCAGGCTCATGATCACCCTGATTCTCTGCCAGGAAACGGCTCTCTCTGAACCGATTCTCTATCTCAGCCTGTTCTTCAAGCAGAACCGGGATGCCTACTACGAACACCTGGATCGGGTCAGAAGAGAGGGCGACTGGGAAGCCTGGCTGCGGTTCTTCCTGCGGGGTGTGAACGAGACATCGGTCCAGGCGATCCGGGCCGCCGGAGCGATCCGTTCGGTTTTCGAAACCGATCACGAGATCATTACGTCGCTCGGACGCAGGGCCGGTTCGACGCTCCGGGTCTTCCGGTCCCTGCAGAACCGACCGATCCTCACCATCGCGGGCGCCGCCGGGGCCTCCGGGATGACCTTCCCCACCGCGGCGGCGGCTCTCGACCGCCTCTGCGAACTCGGGATCACCGCTGAGGTCACCGGTCGCAGGCGCAACCGGATCTATGTCTATCGGAAGTACCTGAACCTGCTGGATGAAGGGACCGAGCCGATTTAAGTGCCGCCTCTCATCGGTCCACAGAGGCAGACCGTGCGTCCTGCCGCTAGGTGACGCCGGCTCCTCCCATCCCGCCCGATCACATTCCTGCTGATACGCCGGAACTTCTCCTAAGCGGTCACGTAGGATGGAGATGTACTCCCCTTTGGTTCTTAGGGGAAACTGCCCCCGCCTGTTTGAGGGCATGAATCCACCGTCCTGCGAAGGCAGATACGGATTGAACCGGCCGGAGTGGCCGTGAACACCGGGAAGGGAAAGCGATGCGCACCGACAGTATGGATCTGGTCCGGGGCACCCTCGACATGCTCATCCTGCGGGCGCTCATCTGGGGGCCGCGCCACGGCTACGACATCATGCGCTGGATGAAGCAGGAGTCGAGGGGGGAACTCCGGCTCGAAGAGGGCGCCCTCTATCCAGCCCTGCACCGGCTCGAGGAACGTGATCTGGTCGAGGCCGAGTGGGGGTATTCGGAGAACAACCGGAAAGCAAAATTCTACCGTTTGACCGGACAGGGCAGGGAACAGCTCGGGGCCGAAACGGCTGTCTGGAACCGCTACGTCGGCGCCGTCGCCCGCCTGCTCTCCGGAGATGAGGCGGCCGCGGGCGGGGGGGACAGGTGATGGCCGGCTCGTCGCGACTGCGCCGGGCCTGGCGCCTGCTCCTGCGCCGCTCCGATATACGGCGGGCGGTCGATGAAGAACTCGCTTTCCACCTCGACATGACGACCGAGGAACTCGTTGCGCAGGGGATGGAGTCCGGTCCGGCGCGTCGCAAGGCGGAGGGCATGTTCGGGGACACCGAGGCATATCGCCGGGCCTGTGAAGAAATCGGTCAGCGGCGCCGCCGGAAGCGGCGGCTGCGTGATCTGCTCAACGATGGATGGTTCGATCTCCGTCTCGTGTCCCGCTCCTTCCGCCGCACGCCCGTCTTCACGGCCGCCGCCGTGCTCACCATCGCCCTGGGGATCGGCACCGTCACGACCATGTATACCGTGGTCCGGGGAGTCCTGCTGGCGCCCCTGCCCTACAGCGATCCCGACCGGCTCGTCCGGTTGACCGTCCGGACGGCCTTCTGGGGGGAGAGCACCAATCTCTCCGAACCCGAGTACCTGGCTCTGCGGACCGGGGCCGCCACGCTCACTGATGTCACCCTGGTGCGGTACCAGAGCCGGCTGCGGCGGAGGGAGGAGCCGCACTATGTCAGGACGGTCCAGACCAGCTGGGGACTCTTCCCGCTCCTCGGGATCGCGCCCCTGCTCGGGCGCGGGTACACCGCGGCCGATGATGAACCGGGAGCGGAACCGGTGGCGGTGCTGAGCCACGCCTTCTGGACCGGGGAGTGCGGCGGCGATCCCGAGCTCATCGGCGGTTCGATTCTCCTCGACGACATACCGTTCACGGTCATCGGGGTCATGCCCGCCGGTTTCGACTTCCCCGCGCCGGGAGTCGCCCTCTGGACACCGTACCAGCTCGATCCCGCCAACCTCGATTACTGGAATAACCACTACCTGAGCGTTTATGCCCGGCTCGGACCCGGAACGACCCCGGCAGCCGCGCGGGCCGAGGTCGGGGCGATGGGGGAGCGCTTCGTGCGCGATCACCCCGAGATCTACGAAGAATGGGATTTCGGCCTCGGTGCCCGCCTCCTGATGGAGGACATCACCGGCCGGGCGCGCGCGCCGCTCCTCCTCCTGCTGGCGGCGGTCGGTTTCTTCCTGCTCATCGCCTGTATCAATGTGGCCAACCTGCTGGTGGCCCGCGGCGAGATGCGGGGTCGCGAGCTGGCCGTCAGGACCGCTCTGGGAGCATCGCGGCGGCGGATCTCGAGTCTGCTGCTCATCGAGTCCGGCGTGCTGGCCGTGAGCGGCGGGATTCTCGGTCTGCTTTTGACCGTGCTCGGAGTCGGGGGAGTCGTCCGCACGGCGGCCGGCATCGTGCCGCGGATCCAGGAGGTCACGATCGATCCCGGCATCTTCCTCTTCGCGCTGATCGTGACGGGGGTCACCGGCCTCCTCTTCGGGCTCCTGCCGGTACTGCAGGCCGGCCGGCTCGATGTGCAGTCGCAGCTGCGGGAAATGAGCCGCTCGCTGGCGGGGTGGCGGTACGGAGCGCGCCTGCGGCGGCTGCTGGTCGTGGTCGAGGTCACCCTCTCGGTCGTGCTCGTCACCGGGGCGATCATGATGGTCCGGAGCCTGAACCGGCTGCAGGAGTTCGACCTCGGATTCGAAACCGACGACCGCCTGACCCTGCGGGTAGTTCTCCCGCCATTCCCGACGAGGGAAGAGGCCGCCGTCCAGAATTTCTTCACCGCTCTGCTGGATCGGATGAAGGCGCTGCCCGGGGTGGAGGACGCGGCGGCGATCGAAGCCCTGCCCCTGGCCGCCGGGGCCGGAGGCTGGTCGATACGGGTGGACGGTACACCGTCCGCCACGATCGGGGAGGCGCCGGTATCCCGGTTCCTGCAGGTCACACCGGATTTCTTCACCACCATGGGCATCGACCTGGTGGCCGGCCGGAGCTTCACCCGCCAGGACCGGGCCGGCACCCGGCCCGTGGTCATCGTAAACGAGACTTTCGTACGGCGGCACTGGCCCGCCGGCGAGGCCCTCGGCCGCCGGGTCGCCCTCTTCGACTCCGAACGGCCGTGGCTCGAGGTGATCGGGGTGGTGGAGGATATCAGGCAGGGTGAGATCCTGGAGGATCTGTATCCGACCATGTATATCCCCCACGCTCAGGCTCACGAGTCATCGTACGGTCCGCAGTGGTCGATGACCCTGGTACTGCACGGCCGCGGTGTCGACGGGCTCACCGGACCGGTACGCGCCCTGGTCCGGGAGACCGAACCGGCGGCGGTCATCGCCGACGTCCGCACCATGGATGAGGTGCGCCGGGCGGCGCTGGCCGACCGGGTTCTGCCCACCTCGCTCCTTTCGCTCTTCAGCTCCCTGGCGCTGCTGCTCGCGGCAGTGGGCGTCTACGGGCTGGCGGCCTTCCTCACCGCCGCCCGCCGGACCGAGTTCGGGCTCCACCTGGCGCTGGGTGCCCTGCCGGCCGATGTGCGCCGGCTCGTCCTTACCCAGGGATTGCGTCCGGTCGTGATCGGAGTGGGCTGCGGTCTGCTGGCCGCCGGCCTCACGGGAGGTCTCCTGCAGCGGCTCCTCTTCGGTGTCGCCCGCATCGATCTTCCGAGCTTTGCCATCGTGACCGTACTATTGATTCTTACGGCGCTCGCGGCCGGGCTGGTGCCGGCGGTGCGGGCCGGCCGGATCGATCCGATGCAGGTGCTGAAGACGGAGTGAGTTCAGCCAGCTCGGCTCTTCCGGAATTGATCGCGTAAACATATGATGGGAGTGGAGATGTCTAACCACCGGAGGGGTCCGTTTCAGGGGCGGGGCGCAGCCTGCCCGGGTGAGGATTTTCCTATGTGTCGTATCACCGCTTCCCTCCGGCTCGCCGGTCTGCTCATCCTCTGTCTGTTCGTCGTGCCCACCGCCCCGGCCGCGGCCCAGCCGGACCCCGGACACCGTTTCGAGGTCGTGACGGAGAACGGCATACCGACTGCCCTGACCCGGGGCGGTCCCCGGTATGAGGGCGACCTCTTCCGCTACGTCGAGGTGCTCTCGATCGAGCTGGAGAGCCTGAAGAAGCGGCAACGGCCGGTGCGGCCGTCGGCCTTCATGCGGACACCCGACGGCCGGTACTGCGTCGTGGACTCGACCCAGGAACGGCATACCATCTACATCTACGGCGCCGACGGTTCCTACCTCGACAGCTTCGGCCGGGAAGGGGATAAGCCGGGTCAGTTCGCTTCGCCGGTGTTGCAGGAGATCAGGGGCGACACCCTGGTCATCTTCGACGGCGGGCTGGACCGGATCACCCGCCTGACGATCGACGGCACCCTCATCGATACCCTGAGCGTGTCCCGCTACCGCTTCCCGTGGCGGTACCAGAGCGACCAGAGGGCCTTCCGGCAGCCCTTCCGCGCCCAGGCCGAACGCGAGGAGGCCTACCGGACCCAGGTGACCTACCCCACCGAAGCCTGGCGGCTCGGGAACGGCGGCCGCCTGGTTCTGGAGACCTCGGAGTGGCCCCGGGTGAACGCGGTCTCCCGGGCCGCCGTCTACTCCGCCGCCGGCGATACCCTGGCGGTCTTCGGCACCCGGGAGGTGCGCAGCGGGACCTGGGCGTACTACGAACAGCCCATGCGCATGCCGGCTGCCATGTCCGGCCGGGGCGCTTCCCCGCGGGGGCTCCCCGGGGGATTCGCTCCCGGCCGCATGCCTTTGATCCGTTACAAGACGACCATCTTCCTGCCCTTCGCTCCGCTGCCCATGGCCCGCTACCGGCCGGGGGAGGGGATCCTGCTCTCGGCCGGCGAGGAACCGGTTCTCACCTGGTACGATCTCAGCGGGGCCTCGACCCGGCGGATCCGGATCGAAGCCGATCCAGAA
>CAYSYY010000166.1:0-7683 GCA_964435265.1 uncultured Gemmatimonadota bacterium | reverse complement strand
GGCGGTGAGCGCCTGCTCGATCTCGCGGACGAACACGCCCTGCGGGCCGAGCGCCGGCCGGTGGTGTTCATCGGCCCCTACGAGCACCACTCCAACGAGGTCACCTGGCGGCAGGGTATCGCCACCGTGGTCGAGGTCGACCTGGCCTCCGACGGGGGGATCGATCTGGCCCGCCTCGAATCGCTGCTCAAGGACGAGCGATGGCAGGGACGGCTGCGGATAGGGTCTTTCTCGGCCGCCTCGAACGTGACCGGCCGGCTCACCCCGGTGCACGAGACGGCCGCCCTGCTCCACCGTCATGACGCCCTGGCCTGTTTCGATTTCGCCGCCTGCGCCCCTTACGTCGAGATCGACATGAATCCGCCGGCCCGCGGCGATGAGAACCCCTCGATCGACGCCCTCTTCCTCTCCCCCCACAAGTTCCTCGGCGGCCCCGGCTCGCCGGGCATCCTGATATTCAACGAGCGACTCTACCGCCGCGACCTGCCCCCCACCGTCGGCGGGGGCGGCACGGTCGCCTTCGTCGGCCCGCACGATCACGACTACGTCGCGGACATCGAGGAGCGCGAGAAAGCCGGCACCCCGGGCGTGCTGCAACTGATGAAGGCCGCCCTGGCCTTCGAGGTGAAGGAAGCGGCGGGGGTGGCGCGGATCGAGGCGCGGGAGCGGGAGCTGCTGCAGCGGGCCTTCGAACGGCTCGCCGCGAACCCGAACATCGAGATCCTGGGCGATCCCGATCCCGAACACCGGATCGGTGTCATCTCCTTCACCATCCGTTCCGACGGCGGCCTGTCCCTGCACCCGAAATTCGTGACGGTTCTGCTGAACGACCTCTTCGGGATCCAGTCCCGGGCCGGCTGTTCCTGTGCCGGTCCCTACGGGCACCGCCTGCTGGGGATCGACGAGGCTACCTCGGAGCGCTACCGGAGCTGGGTGCGGGAGGGATACCAGGGGATCAAGCCGGGGTGGTGCCGGATCGGGCTGCACTACGCCATGGATGACGCCGAGGCCGACTACGTGATCGCGGCAGTGGACTTCCTGGGCTCCTGCGGCCACCGCTTCCTGCCGCTCTACGATTTCGATCCGGTGACCGGCGGCTGGTCGTACCGCGGCCGGGATGAGAGGACCGAAACCTTCGGGCTGGCGGCCGCCCTGCAGGCCACCGCCCCCGAAGGCGGCTGCCTGGAGGCGCAGGTGCGGGTGCGGTTATATGAGGAGTACCTGAGCGAAGCCCGGACCCGGGCCGAGGAACTCGAAGCACGACCCGCCGCGGACCGCTCCCTTACGGCCGAAGAGGACCGTTTCGGCGACCTGCGGCACTTCGCGGTCTGAGAGCGGGCTTCACGCCTCCGCCCTGCCGGCGGTACTTCGCAGTCTGCGATCGGGCGTTGCTCCCCACCCAGCAGGCGGCGCAAACAGTACGCCCGGTCCTCGTGCCCTGTCACCTGACGTGACTCCGGAATCAGTCCGTAACTTTCCCTCCGGTGCGACCGTATCTGATATGTATGACGATGTCAGATATACAATCCGACAGGCGCCCCGGGCACCCGGGCGAGTTCGAGATCGTGGTGATGCTGGCGGTGCTGCGGCTGGGGCCGGATGCTTACGGCGTCACCATCCGGGAGGAACTCGAACGGGAGACCTCCCGCACCCTCAGCCTGGGTGCGATCTACAAGACGCTGGGCCGGCTCGAGGCCAAAGGCTTCCTGCACACCCGCACCAGCGAGCCGACCGCGGTGCGCGGCGGGCGGCGCAAGAAACTCTACCACGTCTCGGCGGCGGGGCTGCGGGCGCTGAACCGCTCGCTGCTCGACCTGCGGCGCCTGACCCGGGGGCTCGATCTGGAATGGGAGACATCGTGACCGGTGGATCCCATACAACTCCCCGCATCCCCCTGCCCGCCCGCCTGCTCCTGCGGCTCCTCGTATCGGTTTCCGACCGGGAGTACCTCCTGGGCGATCTGGAGGAAGCGTCGGCTCCCTCACCGGGGGCCGCCGAAGGGAACGGCCGCCGCCGCGGGTGGTGGCGGGAAGTGGCCGGCGCCGCGACGCTGCGATTCGATCGCCCCGGCCGCCGCACCCACCGGCTCATCGACGCCGGTGAAAAAGGAGACGGCATGTTCAGGGAATTCCGCTTCGACCTGCGGCACGGACTGCGGGTCCTGCGCCGCAGTCCCGGTTTCGCGGCCGTCGCGATCCTCACCCTGGCCCTGGGGATCGGCGCCACCACCGCCATCTTCAGCGTCGTGAACGGGGTGCTCCTGACCCCCGCTCCCTATCCCGAACCGGAGCGGATCGTCAGGATCCAGGAGAGCAATCCCCCGCTGGGATTCTCGGCCTTCTCGGTCTCGCCGCTGAACTTCGCCGACTGGAAGGCGCGCAGCACCTCCTTCGAACTCATGACGTCCTACACCACCCGGCGTCCCGCCTATACGGGGGGCGAGTTCCCCGAGAACCTGCTCGTCTACACCGTCACAGATGACTATCTCGAGCTCTTCGGAGCCGGGCTCGCCCTGGGACGGGGTTTCACGGCCGGGGAATTCGAACCCGACGCTCAGCCGGTGGCGATCCTCCGCTACGGCTTCTGGCAGCGGGCCTTCGCCGGCAGCCCCGATGTCATCGGCGAGTCGATCGTCCTGGACGGAATAGTCCATACCGTGATCGGCGTCGCCGATTCGGACTGGCGACCTATCAGCGATGTCGATCTGGTTCTTCCCCTGAGGCCGGAACCGTGGTGGTCGGGCGCGCGAGGATCGCACTGGCTGTCCACGTACGGCCGTCTGAAACCGGGCGTGACGCTGGAGCAGGCCCGGGGCGAACTCTCTGGGATCGCCGCGGCCCTGGCCGCGGAGTACCCCGATTCCAACACCGGCTGGGAGGTGCTTGTCAGTCCGCTTACCGACACCCTGGCCGGTAGCCAGAGGCCGCAGCTGCTGGTCCTGCTGGCTGCGGTCGGGCTGCTCCTGCTGATCGCCTGCGTCAACGTGGCCAACATGATGCTGGCCCGGGCCCTGGTGCGTGAACACGAAGTCGCGATCCGCCTGGCGGTCGGAGCGGGACGGGGACGGATGATCCGCCAGTTCCTGACCGAGAGCCTGCTGCTGGCCTTCTTCGGAGCCGCGCTGGGGATCGGCCTGGCCCGGCTGGGGATCGCGGTCTTCCGCGGCTGGCCCGGCCTGCTGCTGCCGATGCAGGATATCGGCCTCGACCCGGGCGTCCTGCTCTTCACCGCCGGAATCGCCCTGATTACCGGGATCCTCTTCGGTTTCTTCCCCGCCCTCGGCTCGGCCCGATCCGGGGTGCACGCGATCCTGCGGCGGAGCGGCGGCCGCGGAACCGGGACGGCGGCGCGGCGGTGGCGGCACGGCCTGGTTGTCGTTGAAGTTGCCTTGGCCGTTATCCTGCTCGTCGGTTCGGGGCTGCTCCTGCGCAGTTTCCAGCTGCTGCAGAACGAGAATCCCGGCTTCGAGCGTAGCGACCGGCTCATGCTCACGACCTACTTGACCGGTACGCGCTACGCGGCGGACGAAGCGAAACGCCGGTTCAGTGAGGCTGTTCTCGAGCGCCTGCAGGCTCTGCCGGGAGTCAGCGCGTGCGCCCTGAGTTCGATGATCCCGCTCTCCGGCAATGACAATCTCTCCGAGGTTCAGTTCGAGGGTCAGCCCGCCCCCGCCCCGGGCGAAGCCGTCATCAGCCTGTTCTACTGGGTGAGCGACGATTACTTCCGGGCCCTGGGCATACCGCTCAGAGCCGGCCGGACTTTCACTTCCCGTGACGGCCCTGAGACAGCACTGGTGGCGGTTATCAGCGAAAGCCTGGCCCGGCAGTATTTCCCCGATGAGGATCCGGTCGGCCGGCGGGTTCTCCTGGATGGGACCTGGCACGAGATCATCGGGGTCGCCGGCGAGGTCCAGCACTATTCCCTGGGCCAGTCCGGCGACCGGGCCCAGATCTACCAGCTCTACCGGCAGAGCCCGCGGATTTTCATGACCTTCGTGCTGCATACCGCGGTACCCCCGCTCAGCCTGGCCCAGGCTGTCCGGCGGGAACTCATGGCGGTCGATCCCGAGCAGCCGGTGCGGAGCATCCAGACCGTTGAACAGATGGTGGACGGTTCGATCTCGCGGCCCCGTTTCCGGACCCTGCTCCTGACCTGCTTCGCCGGGGCCGCCCTGCTGCTGGCCGCCATCGGCCTTTACGGGATCATGTCGTTCGCCGTCTCACAGCGCACCCACGAGATCGGCGTCCGGATGGCGTTGGGAGCGCACCCGGGGGCCGTGCTCGGCCTGATCATGCGCAACGGTCTGGCCCTGGTCATCATCGGGACGGGAATCGGCCTGGCCGGGGCGTTCGCCCTGACCCGCCTGCTCGAATCCCTGCTCTTCGGGATCGGCGCGCGCGATGCGGGGATCTTCACCCTCGGGCCGCTGATCCTGATCGCCACCGCCCTGCTGGCGGCGTTCGTGCCGGCCCGCCGCGCCACCCGGGTGGATCCGGTACGGGCCCTGGTTCGGGAATAGCGATCCGGTCGCCGGACCGGGCGCAGCGTTCCGGCCTCCGGTAGCGAAGCAGCCATCCGGTCCCGGGACGCCACCCTCCCCTCACGCCGCCGTCGGCTGCACCAGCAGACCTCCGGCCGGGGCGAGCCGGTCGATGGCCTCCCGGTCATCGGCGCCGAGCCGGACCTCCAGCGCTCCGAGGTTGTCTCTGAGCTGATCAGGCGTCCGGGGACCGATGACCACCGAAGTGATGCCGGGATGCTGCAGGATCCAGCCGATGGCGAGTTGGCTCACGGTACAGCCGCGGGCCCTGGCCAGGGTACGCAGCAGGTCCAGCAGGCCCCAGGCGGCCGGCTGTACGGCCCGGCGCCAGATGGTCCAGAGCGGGTACTCGACCGAGAAACGCGATCCCTCCGGGATCCGGCCGGGCGCGGGGTACGTCCCGGCGAGGAAGCCCCCCCAGAGCGGCGACCAGGCCAGGAGAGCGATCCCGTTCTCCCGGGCCATGGGCATGAGGTAGCGTTCGGAGAACCGTAGCACCAGGCTGAAGGGGGCCTGCTCGCTCACCACCCGGTGAAGCCCCAGCTCACGCGAGATCCAGAGCGACTGCACGATCTGCCACGGAGCGAAGTTGCTGGTCCCGATGTACCGGATCTTGCCCGAGCGGATGAGGTCGTCGAGGGCGCGCAGGGTCTCGTCGAGCGGCACTTCGGCGCTGGGCCAGTGGAGCTGGTAGAGATCGATATAATCGGTTGCGAGCCGGCGCAGCGACGCCTCGCAGGCGGCGATGAGGTGCCGGCGTCCGGCCCCGCGGGCGTTGGGATCGGCGGGATCGGTCGGGAAGTACGCCTTGGTGGCCAGGATGATCCGGTCGCGGCCTCCCGTTTCGGCCAGGCAGTCCCCGATGATCCGCTCGCTCTCCCCGATGCCCGTCGCGTTGTCGCGGTCGGCGGCTCCGTAGACATCGGCCGTATCGATGAAATTGATCCCGGCCGACCGGGCTTCCGCGAGCAGGCGCCGGGCTTCCTGCGGGGGGGTGCGCAGACCGAAGTTCATCGTCCCAAGGCAGAGCGGGCTGACCCTGACCCCGGTGCGTCCCAGCAGCACATACTCCATACTCAGCCCTCCCCCTCCGTCGCCTGCCGGGCGTGAGCCCGGTAGATCCCTATCTTGTAGCGGATCTGCTCCAGATGGCTCTGCAGTTCCTCGATCTGCGCCACGATCGACTGCTCGTACTCGAGCAGGATCGCCAGGCGGTCGCGGCCGGTCGCGATCCCGCCGGGCAGGAGCTCGACATAGGCGTGGATCCGTTTCAGCGGCATCCCGCAGGCCCTCAGGCGGCGCACGAATTCCAGGAGTTCGAGGTCGGAGGCGCGGTAGGCGCGCCGGCCGCCGGTGTCCCGCGGCACCCCGGGGAGCAGACCGATCCGCTCGTAGTACCGCAGGGTGTGCGGGCTGAGGCCGGTGCGCCGGGCGACCTCGCCGATGGGGAACCGATCGTCCATAGTGAACGAACGATACGACTTCGAGTGCACTCTAAGTCAAGCCCCTCCTGCACCGCTCCGGTTCCTGCACCGCTCCGGTTCCTGCACCGCTCCGGTTCCTGCGCCGGTCACCCTCCAATGTCATGTCACGGGACGAATGCAGGCACCGATCGTGACGGGACACCGGGCAGCCTCTCAGCCACCGGTGCAGAGTGCTGATGCGCTCTTGACAATTCGATGGTAAATGCCTATATGCAATACGCCTATATTGTCCGCAGACCGACACGGAGGGCCGTCGATGACGGAGACCCGCTCGAATCAGGAGGACCACCCATGACCCAGTCCGGCGATATCGACCGGTTCCTGCCCCTCAATCCGAGGAGCCTGATGGTGCTCCTGAGCTTCGCCGAGGGTGAGGCCCACGGCTACGAGATCAAGAAGCGGGCGGAACGACGGTCGCAGGGCAGGGTGGTCCTGGATGCCGGCTCGCTGTACCGCACCCTGGCCTCCTTCCTCGCCGACGGGCTCATCGAGGAAACCGTTTCCCGACCCGAGGAGACCGCCGACGATCCCCGCCGCCGCTACTACCGGCTCACCGGGCTGGGCCGGACGGTCCTGGAAGCCGAAGTGCGCCGGCTCTCCGAGCTGGTCGAGTTCGCCCGGACCCGCGAGCTGCTGGAGAGCCCGGAGGGGGCCCGATGATCGGGCGGGCTACGGTATCGCCGCGCTTCGCCCGGCTGCTGGTCGGCCTCGTTCTCCGGGTCTACCCGCGGAAGATGCGGATCCGCTTCGGCGCCGAGATGAGGGAGTTCGTAGACCGGGCTCACGACGAGTGGGCCGAGGCCCGGAACGGGACGGCGGGGTCGGCCTTCTGGCTGAGGCTCCTCTGGGATCTTTTCAGGAACGCCATGGGGGCCCGCGCCGACGCCTCCCGACGGAGCAGGCAGCGGCGCAGGCAGCAGCGGAGACGGACTCCCGTCACCGGTGGCGAGCGGCGGCCCCACCCCCTGGCATGGGTATCCGAACTGCCCCGGGAACTCGGCTACGCCCTCCGCAGCCTGATCCGGGCACCGGGATTCACCGCAGTGACCCTGGTGACCCTGGGTCTGGGCATCGGCGCCTGCACCTGGATCTTCTCGGTCGTCCAGCCGGTCCTCATCGCCCCGCTCAACTATCCGGAGCCCGACGAGCTGGTCGTGCTGTACGAGCGGAGCCCCGGCGCCGAAGGGACCCGGGGCTGGGTGTCGCCCCTGACCTTCCGGGACTGGGTCGAGCGCGCGGAGTCATTCGAGAGCATGGTCTCCTACCGTCTGAACCTCTATACCTGGACCGGAGGGGAGCGGCCCCGCCTGCTGCGCGGGTGGGCCGTGTCGGCCGGTTACTTCCCCCTCCTGGGGGAGGAGATGAGCCTGGGCCGGGGCTTCACCGACGAAGAGGACCGCCCCGGCGCCGGGCCGGTGGTCGTGATCAGCCACCCCTTCTGGACGCAGCAGTTCGGATCCGACCCAGGCATCCTGGGACGCACCATGAGCCTGGACGGGATCCCCCACGTCATCATCGGCGTGGCCGGTCCGGGGGTCGAGTTCCCTACCGGCGGGGAGTACTGGATCCCCGCGGCCACCGACTACAGCCGGGAGTTCCGGGACTTTCGGTACCTGGGTGTCATCGCGCGGCTCAGGGACGGAGTGACGCCGGCCGAAG
>CAYSYY010000165.1:0-7685 GCA_964435265.1 uncultured Gemmatimonadota bacterium | reverse complement strand
GTATGCGGCGCGCTTACCCGGCGCCGATGAGGTCATCCACTGGTACTCGATGCCGCCGCCGCTGCGGCGCTTCCTCGTCCCCAAAGGATCGATCACCGTGGCGGGGGTCAGTCTCACCGTCGTGGATGTGGCCGATACCGCCTTCAGCGTTGCGCTGATCCCGCACACCCTCGAGGTGACGACCCTGGGCACCCTCGAGGTCGGAGGGCGGGTCAACCTGGAAGCCGACATGATCGCGAAGTACGTCACCGAACTCATCGAACCCTATCTCGACGCGCTGCGCGGTGCGGCGGGATCGGGGGCCGGAGCGGTGCGGGAAAGGTGACCGAGATGACACACGAGCGCAACGGATCGACCGAACCGGAGGCGGGCGCTCCCTATCGGCCGGAGCACGCCGGACCGACCGAAGGATTCGATGCGATCGAGGAAGCCGTCCGGGACATCCGGGCGGGGAGCATGGTCATCGTGGTGGACGACGAAGACCGCGAGAACGAGGGCGATCTGATCATGGCCGCCGAGCGGATCACGCCCGAGGCGATCAATTTCATGGCCATGCACGGGCGGGGGCTGATCTGCGTACCGCTGATGCCCGACCGCCTCGAGTCCCTTGATCTGAAACCGATGGTCCAGGATAACACGGCCAAGCTGGCTACCGCGTTCACCGTATCGGTGGACGCCATCGAGGGCACCACCACCGGCATCAGCGCCCACGATCGGGCTCATACGGTCAAGCTGCTCATCCATCCCGATACCCGCCCCTCCGATCTCGCCCGCCCCGGGCACATCTTCCCCCTGCGGGCCGAGCGGGGGGGGGTGCTCACCCGCGCCGGACATACCGAGGCGACCGTGGATCTGGCCCGGATGGCGGGACTGACGCCGGCCGGGGTGCTATGCGAGATCATGAGCGACGACGGCAGTATGGCCCGGGTGCCTGAACTGCGCCGGCTGGCGAAGAAACACGAGCTGAAGCTCATCACCATCAAGGATCTCATCGCCTACCGCCGCCAGGTTGAGATGCTGGTGAACCGGGTGGCCGAGGTGGATTTCCCGACCCGCTTCGGACGATTCCGGCTTTACCTTTACGCCAGCCGCGTCGATGACCACCATCATCTGGCCATCGTCAAGGGCGAGGTGAGCGGTACGGAGCCGGTCCTGGTGCGGGTTCACAGCCAGTGCCTGACCGGCGATCTCTTCCACAGCCTGCGCTGCGATTGCGGCGATCAGCTCGAGTCCGCCCTCGACCTCATCGAACGCGAGGGCCGGGGAGTACTCCTCTACATGCGCCAGGAAGGCCGCGGGATCGGACTGGCCAACAAGATCCGGGCCTACGCCCTGCAGGATCTGGGGCGGGATACGGTCGAAGCCAACGAGGAACTCGGTTTCCCGGCCGATCTGCGAGATTACGGAGTCGGCGCGCAGATCCTCTTCGACCTCGGGTTGCGCAACATCCGACTCATCACCAACAATCCCCGCAAGATCGTGGGCCTGGAAGGGCACGGCCTCACCGTCACCGAACGGATTCCAATCCAGGCGGTGCCGAATGAGGTGAACGCCCGGTACCTCCAGACCAAGAAGGACAAGCTGGGGCACCTGCTGGCCATCGATACCGTTGATCCGGAGCCCGCGCCATGAGCCTGACGCTGCAGGGTTCGGCACGCGGCGCCGGACGGCGGGTGGTGATCCTGGCCAGCCGCTTCAACGACGAGATCGTCGGCGGCCTCGTCACCGGCGCCCGGGAGGTTCTGAGCGCTGCCGGTGTCGCAGCTGGGGACGTTACTGTGGTATGGGTTCCCGGAGCGCTCGAGCTGCCGCTGGCGGCCGCCCGGGTAGCCGCCGGAGGGAAGTGCGACGGGATCGTCGCCCTGGGGTGCGTGATCCGGGGGGAGACGGCGCACTTCGAACACGTCGGCCGCGAGTCGATCAGGGGCCTGATGGAGGTCAGTCGCGCCATGGGGGTACCGGTCGGGCTCGGCATCCTCACCGTCGAGAACGCGGCTCAGGCCCGCATCCGGGCCGGGCTAGATCCCGATCCCGGCACCGGGAAGGAGGGCGGCGAACGCCATCGGGGACGGGAAGCGGCCCTGGCCTGTCTCGAGATGATCGACCTGCTCGCCGGGCTCGAAGCCGGGGTCTGACTATGGGACGCCGTCGCCGGGGCAGAGAGACCGTCCTGCGTGTTCTCTACGCGTTCACGATCAGCGGGAACCCGATCGAGGAGGTGCTCGACGATCTGCTCACGCTGACCGGGGCCGACGCCGAGCTCGATGCCTTCGTGCGCCGGCTGGTGGGGAAGATCGCGGCCGAGGAGGCCGAACTCGATCAGATCATCGCCCACCGGGCGAAGAACTGGGACCTGGAGCGGATCGCCCTGATCGACAAGCTGATCCTGCGGATCGGTCTCTGCGAGCTCCTGTATTTCCCTGAGGTTCCGGGGAAGGTGTGCATCAACGAGTCGATCGAGTTGACGAAGAAATACTCGTCCTTCGATGCCAAGCGTTTCGTCAACGGGATCCTCGACAGCGTCTACAAAGAACGGCAACCGGAGAGAGTATGAAGCTCGCCCTGCTCGGCGATATCCACAGCAATCTGCACGCTCTGAACGCGGTCGCCGCCGACCTGCGGGATGAATCTCCCGACCTGGTCGTCTGCACCGGTGATATCGTCGGATACGGCGCCTTCCCGGCCGAATGCGTGGCCTGGGTGCGCGAGCACTGCGACCGGATCGTGCGCGGCAATCACGATCACTTCACGGCCGGTTCGGGTTCGGCGTTCTCGTTCAACCCCCGCGCCCGTACCGCCCTGACCTGGACCGCGGAGCATCTGAGCGCTGAGGACATCACCTGGCTCGGAGAGCTGCCGCTCAAGCTGCACGAAGAGAATGTGCAGATCGTTCACGGTCACCCGATCCTTCCCGAGGCCTGGCTCTACATCCTGGAGCGCCGGCAGGCCGACGCCGCCCTGGAATCGGTCGAGGAGAAGGTCATCGTCGTCGGGCACAGCCACATCCAGGGCTGCTTCCGGTTCAAGAGTCCCACCGTCGAGCTCACTCCCGGGGTGGGAGTGGAACTCGACGACCGCCGGGCCGTTCTGAATCCCGGGAGCGTGGGACAGCCCCGTGACGGCGACCCGCGGGCCGCCTTCGCGATCCTCGATACCGGGAGCTGGATCTACACTCCCCGGCGGGTCGAGTACGATATCCAGGCCGCCCGCCAGGCCATCCTTGATGCGGACCTGCCCCGGGAGCTTGGGGATCGGCTCCTGGTGGGGTACTGAGCGGAGGCTGGAAAGAGGGGATTGCAGGAATGATCACCGGGCTCATCACGAAGATCTTCGGAACCAAGCACGGGCGCGCCATCCGCACCCTCAAGCCGATCGTGGATGAGATAAACACCCGGGCCGAGGAGTTCAAACCGCTCAGTGACGAGACGCTCCAGGCCAAGACCGGTGAGTTCCGGGAGCGGCTGGCGGCGGGCGAAACGACCGATGACATCCTTCCCGAGGCGTTCGCAGTGGTGAAGGAAGCCTGCCGCCGGAGGCTGGGTGAATCGTGGAGGGTCACGGGGGCCCCGAAAGAATGGGACATGATCCCCTACGATGTGCAGCTCATCGGAGCGATCGCGCTGCACCAGGGCCGGATCGCCGAGATGGCCACCGGCGAGGGGAAAACGCTGGTGGCCGTCATGCCCATGTACCTCAACGCCCTCGATGGCCAGGGCGCCCACCTGGTGACCGTGAACGATTACCTCGCCCGACGTGACGCCGAGTGGATGGGCGGGATCTATACCTGGCTCGGTCTCACGATCGGCATCATCCAGCACGACATGACGCCCGAGGAGCGCCGCGCGGCCTACTCCTGCGACCTCACCTACGGTACCAACAACGAGTTCGGATTCGATTACCTGCGCGACAACATGGCGGTGGTGCCCGAACACCGGGTCCAGCGCGGCCACTCCTATGCCATCGTGGATGAGGTCGACTCGGTCCTGGTCGACGAGGCGCGGACCCCGCTGATCATCTCCGGCCCGGTCGACCGGTCCACGCACAAATTCGATGAGTACAAGCCCAAGGTCCAGAGCCTGAACCGGGCCCAGACGCAGGTCGTGAACACCCTCTTCGGTGAGGCCGAGCGGCAACTGAAGGAAGCCGAGGAGGAAGGGGATTCCGAAAAAGAGTACCGGGCCGGGATCAAGCTGCTGCAGGTGCAGCGCGGTGCGCCCAAACACAACCGCCTGATGAAGCTGAAGAAGGAGACCGGCATCATCAAGCTGATCGAGCGGGTCGAAAACGATTTCCTGCGCGATAAGCGTCTGCACGAACTCGACGAAGATCTGCTCTACGTGATCGACGAGAAATCCAACACCGTCGACCTGCAGGACCGCGGTCGGGAGAACCTGAGCCCTAACGATCCCGACCTCTTCGTCCTGCCGGATCTGTCCGAACGGATGAGCGACCTCGAAGGCCGGCTGCAGCGCGAAGAGATCAGCGTCGAGAAGGCCGAACTCGAACGCGAGCAGTTCCACCGCGAATACGCCGACAAGAGCGAGCGGCTGCACAACATCCATCAGCTCCTCAAGGCCTACGCTCTCTTCGAGAAGGATGTGGAATACGTCGTCCAGGACGGCCAGGTGATCATCGTGGACGAGTTCACCGGCCGGTTGATGCCTGGCCGGCGCTTCTCGGAGGGACTGCATCAGGCGCTGGAAGCCAAGGAAGGGGTCAAGATCGAGAAGGAGACCCAGACCCTGGCCACCATCACCATCCAGAACTACTTCCGGCTCTACGACAAGCTGGCCGGCATGACCGGAACGGCTGAAACCGAGGCGGGCGAGTTCTGGGATATCTACAAACTCGACGTGCTGGTCATCCCGACCAACCGGCCGGTCATCCGGGATGACGCCGATGATGTCATCTTCCGGACCAAGCGGGAGAAGTTCACCGCCGTGGTCGAAGAGATCACCGAACTCTACCGCCGCCAGCGGCCGGTCCTGGTGGGCACGACCAGCGTCGAGATCTCGGAGATGCTCTCCCGCATGCTCAAACGGGCGGCGGTCCCTCACGAGGTCCTCAACGCCAAGCAGCACCAGCGCGAGGCCGAGATCGTGGCTCAAGCGGGGCAGAAGGGCGCCGTGACGATCGCCACCAACATGGCCGGGCGCGGAACCGACATCAAACTCGGGCCCGGGGTGGTGGATCTGGGTGGACTGCACATCATCGGAACCGAGCGCCACGAAGCCCGTCGCATCGACCGGCAGCTGCGGGGGCGCTCAGGCCGGCAGGGTGATCCCGGCTCGAGCCGGTTCTACCTTTCGCTCGAAGACGATCTCATGCGGCTGTTCGGCTCCGACCGGATCGCCGGGGTGATGGACCGGCTGGGGCTCGAAGAAGGCGAGGTCATCACTCACCCGATGGTCACCAACGCCATCGGGAAGGCCCAGCAGCGGGTCGAGGCACAGAACTTCTCGATCCGCAAGCGCCTGCTCGAGTACGACGACGTGATGAACACCCAGCGCGAGGTGATTTACACCCGCCGTTCCCGGGCTCTCGACCAGGACGCGTTGAACGAGGATTTAGATGAACTGATCCTCGATCTCGCCGGCGACCTAGTACAGCGGTACACCGATGAGCGGACCTTCCCGGATGAATGGGACTGGGACAGCCTGCAACGCGAACTCATGGAAGTCTGTCTGGTCGATCTTCGCATCAGCGATGAAGACCGCACCGCCATAGCGCAGGAGGAGCTGGAGGAGCAGGTCGCGACCGGGGTGCGGGAAGCCTGGGCGCGCAAGCGCGAGGTCCTCGGTGAGGATCTGGCCGCCCGCATCGAGCGGTACGCCATCCTGCGGGTCATCGATGTGAAGTGGATGGACCATCTCTACGAGATGGACCGCCTGAAGGAGGGGATCAGTCTCCGGGCTTACGGTCAGAAGGATCCTCTGGTAGAGTACAAGCAGGAAGCCTACTACCTGTTCATGGACATGCTGGCGAACCTGACCCGGGAGACGCTCCAGCTCCTCTTCCGGGAATCCTCGGCCATCGAGGGGCAGATCCAGCAGCAGCGGCAGGAAGTGCTCCGCCGTGGCGGAGCCATGCAGACGGTTCACCAGGATGCGGTGGGGATGGCCTTCCGGGGGGCCATCACGGACAAGTCCCAGGCCGCCGCCCCGGGCGCGGTCCCCGGTCAGGAAGGGCCCGCACCGGGAGCGGGGGGGCCGGTGAAGAAGAGACCGGTGACGATTGACCGGGAACCCGGGCGGAATGATCCATGTCCCTGCGGGTCGGGGAAGAAGTACAAGCACTGCCACGGCCGGTGAAGGAGGCCGGTAGCTCATGCAGGGGATGAAATGGAACTTCTCCCGAATTTTCCTGGCGCTGGCTTCCCTGCGCCGGGACCGTCGGCCGGTGGTTCGCATGGGGGACGCGCTCGGCGATGTCGCCCGCGTCCTGCTCGTTCTTCCGCTCGATTCCGACGCCCGTCAGCGGCTCCTGCCGCAGATCTTCGGCTTCAAGGCGCAGTTCCCCGACTGGACCCTCGATCTGCTCTTCCTCGGCGGTGACGTTCCGGTGACGGGGGACGCCTTCAAGGGTATCGGTATCGTGCGGGGCAGCATCGAAGACCTCTCCGCCTTCGGACTGCCGCGGCGTGATCTCGTGGACCGCCTGCGCACGCCGGCGTACGATCTGGCCATCGACCTAAGCATGACGGCGCACCCCTTCGTACCATGGCTGCTGGAAAGGGCGCGGGTACCCCTGCGCATGGGCGTGAACGACACCGGGCGAATGAGCGGTCGTCTCTATAACCTGATGGTCCGCACCCGCGAACAGGACGACGTCATGACGCGGCTGGCCGATACCCTTGGACCTATCTGCAAGGCCGGAGCCGTGTGACGACACGGGTCCTCGTGGTCAGGTTCTCTAGCCTGGGGGATGTCGTTCTCGTCGCCCCCGCCCTGATCGCGCTCAAGAAGCGCCTCCCCGATGCGCACCTGGTTCTGCTCACCCGAACTCCCTATGCCGGGCTCCACCGCCTCAATCCCGCGGTCGCCGAGATCTGGCCCTTCGATCCCGGAGAACAGAACCTGCCCGACCTGGTCAGGTGGGTGCGGGGGGGGGACTTCGATCTCATCGTCGACCTGCACGCCTCGCTGCGCAGCCGTCTGCTCACCCTGGCCGCCGGCGTTCCCGTCGCCCGCTGGCGGCAGGAGCGCTGGAAGCGTTTCCTGATCGTGGCCCGTCCGCCGCTGAAACGGCACCGGGAACTGACGCCGATCGTGGATCTCTATCTGCACGCGGTCGGATGTGAGGAAGCAGCTGAAGGAGAGCGGACGCCGGTGATCGTTCTCGATGAAGCGGAACAGGCCGGCGGCCGTTCGTGGCGAAAGGGCCTGACCGGAGAACGCTCGGGTCGATGTCTCGCGATCCTGCCCGGAGCGAAGCACCCGCCCAAGGAATGGCCGCTCTACCGCGTCCGCGAACTGGCCGCGCTCCTGGTGGCGCGGGGCGATCTTCCGATCATCATCCCGCCGCCCGACGATCCGGAACCGGGTCGGGCGGTCGGGCGTGAAGTCGACGGCGCGCTGGTCTCGGAACCGCTCGAGGACGTGATGGACCTGGCTTCCGCTCTGGCCGCCTGTGACGGTGTGGTGGCCAACGACAGCGGTCCCATGCACTTGGCCGCGGCGGTGGGG
>CAYSYY010000164.1:0-7724 GCA_964435265.1 uncultured Gemmatimonadota bacterium | reverse complement strand
TTTCATGCCCCGTCCAGAGCCGCAGCCCATAGCGGCCCTCAAGCAAGCGATAGAGAGAGCCGCTCAGGTCATTTTCCTCCAAGCGTGGGCAGAGGTCTGTCGGCAGATACGCCGTCTGTACGCTGAGGGGAGCATCGTCTACAATCCGCAGCCGGCACAGCTCATACACGCTTGTACCCGGCGCTATCTCCAGCTCCTTGGCGACGTGCGATGGTGCATCCAGTTCTTCCAGGTTCAACACGCGAGTAACCATCGTCCAGCCACGCTGGCGCATGGCCTCCGTGGTCGAGACCAACTGGGTCACCTCTTGCTCGACGCGTCGTACCGCTGCGAACGACCCCTTGCCCTTTTCCCGGTAGATCCAGCCCTCTCGCTGGAGCACGTCCAAAGCATGTCTCACTGTGGATCGAGTGAGACCGTGCAGCGTGGCCAGATCGTTCTCTGAGGGCAACTGGTACACACCGCTCTCAGGCAGATTCGCCCGGATCTTCTCGCGCAAGAGCCCGGCAAGCTGCTGATAGTATGGAACTGAACTGCTCTTGTCTACAACTACTGCCATCTGTCTGAGCCCATTCTGCTGCGCACCTGTCTACTTGAGTAAACAAGCATAGCACAGACCTACACCGCGGTCAAAGACAGTTCCTTCATGCCGAGCCACCACTACTGATGGATAGCCTCCAGGTGATGGCGACCACCCGTCACACGAACGACGATCCGTTCCTCAGAAAGCGTCAATCCAGGGACGGACCCCGTCCCAGCAGGAATCTCGAAGGACGCACCGTTGTGAATCAGTTGCACGTTCCGGGTAGCATCACGAACCAGAGCCAGCTCTGTCTCCAGTCCATCCGGCAGATCTACGTCCAAGACAAACTGCCTTCCCTCGCGCTTCCACGTCACCCCAATGTCTCCCCGGGGGGCAGGGAAGACGCCGCGCGCCCACTCTAGCTTTCCTGGCTGCGGTTCGATCCGGCACTCTTGGAATCCCTCCCCCGCCGGATACACGCCCAAGACGTGCTTGGACAAGGTCCAGGCCGGGCCCACCCCGCCAGTGTGGGCAAGGCCAGCCAGCTCGCCGTGACCGAACTCGCGATCGACGTTCGCGCCGCGCTCCCGTACAAAGGGCATCCAGAACTCCCATACCGTAGGCGCGTCAGAGAACTCGACCATCGGCGCGTATCGCTCGCGCATGTCCTGCAGCGCCGGCCCATCGGCACCTGCCTTGATCAGCCCCTCCGCGAGATAGTAATAGAACAAGGGTGTCGCCTCGACCAGCTCACGCCCAGGCGCTGTGAGCCCGCGCACGATCACCTGCCGCTGCTCGTCCGTGGTGATCCCCCACAGAAGGGCCATCCCATTGGCCACTTCGGTGATCGTAGAGGACTGCCGCCCCTCCAGCACGCTATCCACGTAAAGCCCCGCTTCTTCGTTCCAGTGCAGCCGTCGCAAGGAGTCTCGCACCTGCTTCGCCCGCGCCTGCCACTGTGCCGCTTCCTCGTGTTTGCCCAGGTCCCCCGCGATCCGACCGAGGTTGTCCAGCATGTGGTAGTAGAGGGCGTTGGTCTCAAAGTTGGCCCCGCGCATGTCGGTGGGCCCCCAATCCACCCAGTTCCAGTTCGGCAGATTGTACAGCAGACCCGTGTCATCCGACTGCTTCAGGCCCCACTCGGCCAGCCCGCGTAAGGTCGGATAGAGATCCCTCAAGAGCTCGTACTGACCGAAGTACTGATAATAATCGCCTGTCAGCATCACGGCGACCACAAGCGCATGCTGGGGAATGTTCCTGGGATTGACGTAGGCGGTCGCCTGCTTCGGCTCCCTGGTGCCATCCACTGGTGCATCCGTCCCAGGATAAAGCTGCCTCAGCATGCCATCCGGCAAGCGTCCGCGCGACAGCAACCGGAAGTGCCAGTCGGAGATCGCCGTATCCCCAAAGGCCGCCCAGATCGCATAGAGCCCGTGCGCACCATCTCCGCCCCACGCGCACCGCTCACGAAAGGCGTCACAGACGATCGTGTCTTCCATCTGGAGCAAAGTGGTGTCTTTGGCCGCCTTCCACAGCCCGGTCAGCACGTCGTCTGAACAGGCAAAGCTCCCCGTCCTCGCCACCGGGTATTGGTAGGCTACGAGGCTGATCGCGTCGATCGAGACGGGACGGTCCGCATCGCGAACGACGATCTGCAGGTAGCGGAACTGCTTGTACTCAAAGGTCTGCCAGGTCTGCTCGCCGGGCCGCATCACATACCGATCGCCGTAGCGCACGGCACCCGCCAGTGGCAGGATGCGCCCGCCGATCAGCACCGGGGAGTACGTCATCTCCACGACCGCCCCGCCGGGCCCGTCCAGCTGTACGCGCGGAAAGCCAAACACTTGCCGGCCAAAATCCACCACTAGATAGGGTGAGCGGACGCCTTTCTCGGGGCCATCCCCTGGTTGATAGGGCGCACTCCCTAACTTCGCCACCTGACCATCCGCTTCCAACAGTGCCTTCGGATTGTCGATCCGGGTGTACTGCTGTGGAAAGTGAGGCTCGACGGCGAGGCGCTCCGGGACCTCCGTATCACTCGCCATGCGCGACAGTTCGATCACCTCTCCCACCTCAATGACCTCGACAGGAAAAACTTCCTCCTCGGTCATCATCGGCGTCTGGCGCGGCTCCAGGCAGCTCCACGGGCTGGAATGGTCGGCGATCACATACGCCTGATCCCACCCTGAATCATCGAACTCAAGCGCCATCCAGTCGGGCGGATCGGCGTTCGCATCATAGGCCTCGGTCACGCCCACATTGCCGTTGACCAGCCCGACATCTCGATTCCACCCCGCTGCCGGTCGCACGCGCCACGTCTCGTCGGAGCCCAGGACCCGCTCCGTCCCGTCCGCGGCGCTGGCTTCCAGCTGGACGAACAACCCAGCGCGCGCATCCCGCGTATAGTTGTTCTGGCACCCATAGTGGTAGGCCAGCACAGCGATCACATTGTCTCCGCCGTGGAGATGTGCGGCCAGGTCATATCTATCGTAGGACTTCCAACGAGGATCGCTCCGCGCCGGCCCCCGGCCCAGGTACGTGCCGTTGACGTACAGCACGTAGCGGTCCGCAGCCGTAATATGCAGCGTGGCAGCGGAAGGATCCTCCTCAAGGTTCAGGCTACGCCGAGCCATCAGGAAAAAGTGGAACGGGTGCGCTTCGCCACGGGACCAGATGAACCGACCTACCCAGTGTCCCGGATAGGCCTGCCCGCTGCCAGACTGTTCTGGTGTTTTTCGCTCGTTCACCTATCTCTCCTTCTTGTCTAGTTGAGTAGCCTGGTCAGGAGCCGCAAAGACGGTTCGCCACACCAGGTGCAATGGTCCCCGAAGTCGGGCCGACCGTGCCGCGAGTCGACCTTCCGTTCACGCCTATCCCAAAGCAATCGACACCCTCTTCATCGGACAAATCGTCACGGGACCCATCAATCCGGAGGGAGACAGCGGTTCGAACCCGATCTCGCGGACCTCTCTTCCCCGTGTATAGTTCGTAGGGCTACTGCCGTAGTGTGGCACCAGTTCCTCCGGCAGCGGAGGGGGCTCCTTGAAACCGGAGACACGGTTGATCAAGGTGTTGGTAACGAGAACGGTCAGATGATTGCTCCCCTTCTGAACCGCCGACGTAACATCGAGACGATAGGGCCTCATCCAAGCCACGCCGACCTTTTTGCCGTTCAGCTCGACATCGGCAATGTCTCCCACGCGTCCCAGGTCGAGGATCAGCTCTAGATCCTGATCAAGGTAGTGCTCGGGAAGACCAAAGTCGAGGTCATAGCGACCCGTGCCCGAGAAGTGCTTTGTGTCGGAGTCTTTTGTCCAGGACGCCAGATGAGAGAGCGTCTTCTCCGTGCGGGCAAAGCCTTTTCCTTCCAAGACCAATTCCCAGCTACCCGACACAGCAAAGGGAGCCGGCACGCCAGAGACCTTCTGCGTCCCGGTCCGGCGCTCGCCACCTGCATGCACGGTTGCGGCAACGATGCCGTCTCCTTTGGCCAGCCCAGTAACCTGGTCCGTGCTTACGTCCTCCACGATCAGGTTGGCCTCGGTGACGTGAGGCGTGTCCTCTCCTGGCGCCAAGAACACAAACGCGGATTCGTACGGATCGAGGGCCAGTGGGATTGAGATCCCGTCTTCGGCCTGCCAGTAGTGGTGAATCGGAGAGACTTCTCCAGTGTAGGGATTCCATCGTTGGGGGAGCTTGCCTTTCACGCGGAAGGTCAGAGGCAGATCCTGCGACTTGTCCTGCAGGTTGGTGACAAAGTAGATGTCGACGTCCTGTATCCTGCGGTGTACAAAGGTCACGCCTGTGCTCATCTCCGCACCTTCGACCGCGAAATCGGGCGCAAGATGCGTTCTCAAGATGCGCATCAACGCATCGACCGAGCGGCGGCGCCACGTGGGGCGCCACGAAGAGTGGATCATGCCTCCCACATAGTAGGTGCACCCACGGCCATAGTCTGTCTTCTCTGCGCCGTCCGCAAAGAGCTGTTGGACAATCTCCTGGACCTGCTGGTCCCTTTCGCCAGAGTCCTGCCGCCCCACCGAACGGTCTGGCACGTGGTCCAGCGCGATCACCACCCCGCCGCTGCGGACATAGTCGCGGATGAACTCGAGCGTACGCAACGACATAGCCTGGATATCGGGCAGGATCAGGAACTTGTACTGCATGCCACGGATATGCAGCTCGCCATCCCGCACCTGAGCGTGGTTCAGCAGAACGTCATCGTTGACCCAGTCAAAGTCATACCCGCCGGCCACCAGATGAGTTCCCAGCTCTCTGCCCATCGCCTCAAAAGGCAGGTTCCGGCTGTTGGTCCCCTTGATCACCTTTTGCGTCCAGCGGGTGCGATAGGGGGAATAGAGAGCGACATCCGGAGCAAACTCCCCCTGCCGCAGCACATAGTGGACCCGGCTCACGTAGCTCGAAAGATGGCGGTAGTAGGGCCACCAGGTGTTGGGATGGCTGATGAGGTTGGCAAAGGGAACCGAGCGCGTCGGGGCGACATCCCTTTCCGGCGAATAGCTGTAGCCGTGATTGTAGAACTGATTTACCCCGTCCCGGATATATGTATCGCCTGCGATCTTGAGCTCTTCCAAGGTGGAGCGGTAACGCTCGTGGTGGACAAAGGTGTACGCCTCAGCCGACACCACGGGCCGTCCATAGAGATGAGCGCCAGAGGTTACCGATTTGCGGACGTTCATCTCCACATGAAAGCTGCGGCTGGGGATCTCGCACTCTGGCCTGTGGGTCCGACCGGCACTTTCAACGATCTCGGTGGTAAAGCGATGGTAGGGTTGAATGCGCCCTTGCACCCCATGCTCTTGACACCAGCCGAGGAACGAGTCGAACGTGGCCTCCAGCCCCACGTGATGGAGAAACTCGTTCACGTCGTGGCGGACCTTGGGCGTCAAGCCGCCGATCTCCCACCAGATGGCCGGAAGGTAGGGGGTCAGGTCATAGCCCTGCATGCGCTGAAATGCGTCCATTAGACCCGTGCTCCAGTAGATGCCGTCCGGGAACGCCATGACCTCAAAGCTGTCGCAAAAGAGCGAGTCCACGGTCTTGCCGAATTCATCGCCAAAAGCATCCTGGAACCTACTCCCCAGGTACGCGCAGTACCTCTGCACCGCTTCCTTCTTGAAATGATCCACGGACCAGGCCTCTGGCTTGGCGTTCTGTGCCTGGTTCTGCTGACCGGTGAACTTGAGCCAGAAGGCCATGATGCGCCACTCGCCCTCCGGCACCTGCCACTGCAGCCGGTTCTGCTCCACCCGCGGCGTCAGATCGATCAGGCTGCTTTCGTCCAGCACATCGCCGACCAGCCTGCCAGCGACCACGGCGACCAGCCGGCTGCCACCAGGCACCTCCGTAAAGAGCGACCGGTGACGGAAATGCGAGGGCGGCACCCACGCATGCTCGGGAAGACGGTCGCTAAACTCGCCCGGCCCCTGCGTATCCACCCAGGCCGGCACCAAGTTCTTGCTCCGATCTTCGGGCTCGACCCAAGGTCCGCCAAAGGTCCATCCCGGCCCAAAGGTCAAGGCCACGGTCATCCCGAGTCCCTTGGCCGTATCGATCGTGTGGCTGACCATGTCCAGCCACTCGTCCGACAGATAGCGGATGTTCCCTCTCTCGTACATCTGCCAGACGCTGCAGATCTCCACACCACCAATGCCGTTATCGTGCATCTGCTCTAGTTCCCAGGCGATCTCATCCTTGGTCACCGCGTTGCCTGGCCACCACCACCGCGTGCGGGGCCAACAGGCTATGGGTGGCGAGCAAAAGCGCTCCGCAAGATTCTGCAGCAAGGCTGCTGGCTTAGACATGGCTGCCTCCTTCCGAAAACGACGCTCCAGGAGTTCCTCACCGGACGGCTCTTGGGGATGAGCCCGTGCTCTGGACTCCGCTAGGCTTGCGCATGGCCCGGTCTTTGACATACTGCCGTGGGTTCTTACCTGCCATAGGGGTCGGCGGCATCGCGCAGGCCATCTCCCAGGAAGTTGAACATCAGAACCGTGATAATCACAAAGAGGCAGGGGATGAGGATCCAGGGATGAAGGGCAAGAGCCCGAAGGTGCTGCGCGTCCTGGAGCAACACGCCCCAACTGACGACAGGGGGTTGGAGTCCCAGTCCAATGAAGCTCAGCGCAGTCTCTGACAGGATCATGTTGGGTATGGATAGTGTGATCGAGACAATAATATAACTCATAAAGGAGGGAAGAAGGTGCCTAGCGATGATACGCAGCTCGCCTGATCCGCTCAGCCTGGCTGCCAGGACAAAGTCTTCATCTCGTAGCGCCAGGAACTTGCCCCGGACCACGCGGGCCAAGCTTGTCCATCCGACAACGGACAGGACCACGACGATGCCAAAGTAGGTTCTCGTCGGAGGCCAGTCCCGGGGCAGTGCGGCTGCCAATGCCATCCAGAGAGGGAGAGTGGGTATGGAGCGCAGCTCGTCTATGAGCCGTTGCACAATCGTGTCTGCGAGGCCACCATAGTACCCGGAAATGCCACCCAGCGTCAAGCCAATCAAGAAGGTCAGGAAAATGCCGACCAGGCCGATAGAGAGCGAGAGACGAGACCCATAGACGATGCGCGAGAACAGATCCCGCCCCAGAGGGTCGGTACCCATGAGGAATACGGGCTCACCTTCCGCGCCAACGAAGTGAAGATCGGTCCTCAACAGTCCCCAGAACTTGTAGGGCTCGCCGCTCACAAAGAAGCGAAGGGGGACGATTCGGGTCTTGTCTGGCGTGTATATCTTGGCCAGGGTCACCGGATCCCTTGATGCCGCCAGGCCATAGACGAACGGCCGCACACCAATCTCTGCCGCTTGGCCAAACAAACGTACCCGCTGCGGCGGGGCATCCAGATAGCTAGGGAAGCGGGTGAGTGAGGTGTACGGGCTCAGGAATTCACAGAAAACGGCCATGAAATAGAGAAGGCCGATCACAGGGCCACCTATCATGGCCAGCTTGTGCTTCCTGAACTTCCACCAGATCAGCTGCCACTGTGAAGCGGCATAGTATCTCTCTTCCTCTTGCCCCTCTAATCTCTTTGTTGCGGCCATGAAGCTCATTCTGAGACTCCCCCATAGCGGATGCGCGGATCGACAACGGCCAAAAGTATGTCAGAGAGCAAGGTGCCAACCATGGTCAAGACGCTCAGAATGAGCAGGAAACTTCCTGCCAGGAACATATCT
>CAYSYY010000163.1:0-7741 GCA_964435265.1 uncultured Gemmatimonadota bacterium | reverse complement strand
GCCCGCTGGACGTCGCGGCTGGCCTCGTAGATGGTCAGGGTGGGGCACCAGGCCACCTCGGCGTCCACCATGGCCTGCAGCACCCGCCCCAGTTTCTCGGGATCGGCCTCCGGCCACAGCCGGCCGGCCCATCGGAAGCGGTCGAGCTCGTTGGAGTAGTTGTAGTCGGGCGGGAAGTTCTGGGAGCCGTAGGGGATGGCCGCATCGGGGATCCCGTACCAGTGCTCGATGGTGGTGGTGCCGCCGGCGATGTCATCCCAGGCATCGGTTTCCTCGACCCCGACGTGATGGGCGACCCGCAGTCCCAGCTGCCCGGCCTCGTCGAGCAGGGCGGCCATCGGTTCGGCGTCGATCCCGAAGATCTTGATGCCGTCCGCCCCTTCGGCGTGGGCCTGCCGGACGCTCGCGCGCGCCTCTTCGGGCGTGACGCCCCCGGCCTGGCGGTAGATGAAGATCCGCGGAGCGACGATCCGGCCGGCCGCGGAGTCGGCGCGCAGACGGCGGGCCTTCTCCCAGTCGCTGCCCACGTCGCGTACGGTCGTGATGCCGCAGGCGAGCCAGAGATCGAGCTGGTACTGAAAGGGCATCGGGCGTCCGCCGCGCTCGTCGTGAAGGTGGACGTGCAGGTCGATCAGGCCGGGCAGGAGATAGCGTCCCTGTCCCTCGATGACGGCGTCGACGTCGCCCGAGGGGCGGCCCCCGACCTGGGCGATCCGGTCACCCTCCACGACGATGTTCATCGGACCGCGGGTCGGCGTGCCGTTGCCGTCGATCACATACACGTCCCGGATGAGCAGGCGGTCGTAGCGACGGCCGTGTTCCGCGGGCGCGATCCGCTCCCCCGCCCCCTGAGCGCCGGCGGATCGGGGACCGGCCGGAATCAGCAGCGGGAAGAGTACGCAGAGGGCGATGAGGCGGCTTGTCGGCATGTTCACGGACCTCCGGTCCGGGGTGGGTACTCTCCCACCCGTACCCCGCGCGGCGCCCGGGGAACGGGGGGGACGTCAGCCGACGATATCGGGGTAGTGCCCTGTCACGCAACACCTGTGGTATTCGAGCGGCGCTGCATCCCGGCCGGCGGCGTCAACGCGGCAGGCTTGATATGCGGGAGCGACCGATATAGCTTCATCTTCCCGACACCGCAGGTTTTAGAGACCGCTCCGTCACAACATCCCGGCGGAGGTCGTGACCGGAAGGGAAGAAACGTATGACGGACAGGATCCGAACCGCATTCATCCTCGCCGGAGGGGTCGGGGAGAGGTTCTGGCCGCTCTCCCGTTCGACCCGCCCGAAACAGCTCCTGCCCCTGGGCGAAGACGGCCGGACGCTGCTGGCCGACACCCTGGACCGCATCCGGCCCCTCGTGCCCGCCGGGCAGACCTTCGTGATAACGGGGAAGCCGCTGCTCGAGACGGTCAGGTCGGCCGGCCTCGATGTTCACCCGGCGAACATCATCGCCGAACCGTTCAAACGGAACACCGCCGGCGCCATCGTCTTCGCCTCGGCCTGGTTGCTCGCCCGCCTCGGCGATCCCGCCCTCGATGCCACCGTTGCCGTGCTCCCCGCCGATCATCGGATCCGTCCCGCCGATGCCTTCCGGAGTGACGTGGAGAAAGCCCTGCGCACCGTCGAGAGCACCGGCGGTCTCGCCGTGATGGGGATCCCCCCGACCCGGCCCGAAACCGGGTACGGCTACATCCAGAAGGGGGACGAGGCGGAGATCGACGGTCTCGAAGGAGTCGCCCGGGTGGCCGCTTTCCACGAGAAACCCGATGCCGATACCGCCGCCGGGTACCTGGATGCGGGCGGCTACTTCTGGAACTCCGGGATGTTCTTCTGGGTCATGAGCGATTTCCTGACCGAGCTGGAGAAAGCCGCGCCCGAACATTTCCGGACGGTCGGAGAGCTGGTAGAGGCCCTGGCCGGGCGCGACTGGACGGCGATCCACCGGATCTTCGAGGAACTCGAGGACATCTCTATCGATCACGTCCTGATGGAGAAGGCGGAGCAGGTGCATATGATCCCGGCCGGCTTCAGCTGGGACGACCTCGGGGCGTGGGACGCCCTGGAGCGGATCATGGAGACCGATGCCGACGGCAACCTGGCGCTGGGGGAGTCGATCCGGATCGAAACCCGCGATACCCTCATCTTAAACGACGGCGGCGACGGCCTGATGGTGGCAACCGTGGGAGTGGACGGGCTCATCATCGTCGTTACCCCCGATGCCGTGCTTGTCACCCGGCCCGAGAGCGCCCAGGAGGTGCGGGAGGTCGTCCGCAGGCTCCGGGCCGAAGCCGACAGCGCCCTCTGATATCCCGCCCGCCCCGGCGCCCGCCGCGGGGCGGCCCGCACAGGAGAACCGTCATGCCGTGCACCCCCCGGTCACGGGGAGGGGCGATCGTCGCCCTCCTCATCCTTTCCACGCTGCTTTCCCCGACGACCGGAGCCCAGTCCTTCACCCTGGAACAGGTGATGAGCTCCGCCTTCCCGGTCGAGCTGACCGCCTCACCGGCCGGCGACCGCCTCGCCTGGCTGGCCAACGCCGAAGGGCGCCGCGATGTCTGGGGCGCCGAGGCGCCGGGCTGGGAGCCGCGCGCGCTCACCTCCTACGGCTCCGACGACGGCCGGGAGCTCTCGGGTCTCGCCTTCACCCCCGATGGTTCGCACCTGGTCTATTCCCGCGGCAGCGCCCCCAACCGGGACGGGGAGCTCTCCAATCCCACCAGCGATCCCCGGGGCGTTTCGCGCGACCTCTGGATGGTGGCGTGGGCGGGGGGGGACCCGGTGCGGCTGGCCGGAGCGGTGGATCCGCTCATGTCCCCGATCGAGCCGGTGGTGATCTGGGGCTCACGCGGGCAGTGCCTGAGGCTGGATCTGGGACCGGTCATGGCGGGCGGGACACCGCCCCGGCCCGAAGTGCTCTTCACCGTGCGCCGTGATCTGAGCGATCCCGCCTGGTCCCCCGACGGAACCCGGATCGCGTTTGCCAGCCGCCGGGACGGCCGCTCGATCCTGGGCGTGTACGATCTGCGTGAGGAGAGCCTGCGCTGGCTCACCAACGGGGTCGACACCGATCTCCAGCCGCGCTGGTCGCGCGACGGGACCCGCCTGGCCTTCGTGCGCCAGCCGGTGGAGCATCCCGGTTTCGCGATCGGGGTGGTCGATGCGGCCACGGGGGAGGCGGTCGAGCTGTGGCGCTCCCCCGGCGACGGCACCGGGTACTATCCCGAAACGATCGCCGGCTCCTACGACCTCATGTACGCCGACGGCTGCCTCGTTTTCGCGGGGGAGTGGTCGGGCTGGAACCACCTCTACACCCTGCCCGATACGGGGGGGGAACTGTGCGAACTCACCCCCGGAGAGGGGATCGTGGAGAATGCATGTCTCGACCCTGACGGGCGGAGCGTCTGGGTGAGCGGCAATACCGCCGGGATCGATTTCCGCCAGCTCAGCCGGATCCGGCTGAGTGACGGTGCGACCGAGTGGATCGAGCGGGGCGAGGCGATCGCCTGGAATCCGGTGCCGTTCTCCTCCGGCACCGGTTCCGAACTCCTCGCCTACCTCCGCTCCGACGCCCGCGAACCGGCGGGGGTCTATCTGAAATCGGGGAACCGGAATCCGCGGCGGATCTCACCCCTGCCCGATGACTTCCCCCGGCGCGGGCTGGTGGTTCCCGAAACGGTCGTTTTCACGGCCCCCGACGGTCTCGAGATCCACGGCCAGCTCTTCCTTCCGGCCGGCCGGCGGGGTGACCGGGCTCCCGCGGTGATCTTCATGCACGGCGGCTCGCGCCGCCAGATGATGCCGGGCTGGCACAACCGCGGCTACTACCACCATGCCTACGCCTTCAACCAGTACCTGGCCGCGAAGGGGTACGTGGTGCTCTCGGTCAACTACCGCAGCGGGATCGGCTACGGGGTGGCCTTCCGCGAGCCTGATGACTACGGCTGGCAGGGGGCCTCGGAGTACCAGGATATCGTGGCCGCAGCCCGTTTCCTGCAGGAGCACCCCCGGGTCGATCCCGACCGCATCGGTCTCTGGGGCGGATCCTACGGCGGGTACCTGACCGCCCTGGGGCTGGCGCGGAACTCCGATCTCTTCGCCGCCGGGGTGGACCTGCACGGGGTGCACAACTGGGCCGATCAGCTCGCCTGGTGGGGAGGGGGGGAGATCCCGGCGCCGTCGGAGGCCGCCCGCGACTCGATCGCGGCGCTGGCCTATCGTTCGAGTCCGGTGGCCGATATCGCCTCGTGGCGGTCACCGGTCCTGATCGTGCACGGCGACGATGACCGGAACGTGCCGTTCGAGGCGAGCATCGACCTGGTGCGGCGGCTGCGGCTCAAGGGCGATGTGATCTGCTCCGAACTCTACTTCCCCGACGAGGCGCACGGGTTCCTGCGGCACCGGAACTGGCTCGAGGTCTTCCGGCGCGCGGCCGATTTCTTCGATCGTTACCTCAGGGACCGATGATCCGGGTCGGCAGGGGCACCGGGCGTATGAGCCGGTACACCGGATAGGCCATCGGCCCGCCCCCCCACTGGCGGGCCAGATAGCGGTCGAAACAGTTCCAGTACGCCAGCCCGTCGTCGCTCTCGGGTTCGAGCAGAGCGGCGGCCAGGGCGCCCAGCGGCTGGGCGGTCGTCACGATGAGCGTGCCGGCCGGCAGGTCCCGCTCCACCCGGGCGTATTCCCCCTCGATCGTGTTGGGGTAGTGGCCCTGATTGAGTCGGGCGGCGGGGGTGAGAGCAGTGACCGTGAACTCTTCCACTTCGAGGGTCACCGGTTCGAGCAGGCGCTCCACCGTGATCCCGTGAGCGCGCAGCCTGGCCAGGACGCCCTCATCGGGGATCGGGATCAGGTAGGCGGCGGGGAAGGGGATGGTCCGCTCGGGGGTATAGCGCGCGAAGTACGGTATGTCCTCCACCACCCGGATCCGGTCGGTGGATCGCAGCCGGGTCCGGCCGCCGGCCTCGACCTCCTCCATCTCGTAGGCGGCGATGGTGATGCGTTCGGAGATCGCTTCACGCCCGGTCGTGACGACGAAGACGTCCCCGGCACCGGGCGCGAGCCCCCGCTTCATACTCCGCTCATCGGCGGCGGCCACCAGGTCCACGATCTCATCCCGGTTCTCCCGGAGGTGGTCGAGGAAGCAGAGGCAGAGATTGAAGCAGCCCCGCACCCGGCTCTCGAAATCGACGTACGGGTAGTTCTCGTTCAGCACCGCCAGCCGGTTGCGCAGCCCGACGTAGTTGGACAGATAGCGGGGCTCGGGGCCGAGCGGCACCCACCCCCGCGCCGGATCACGGGCGTCGAGAAAATCGCCGTGCGGGATGCAGGGCGTGCCGTACTCGGTGTCCATCCGCCGGTTCACCTCGGGCATGACCCGGTCGGCCAGATAGGTGAAGATGGCCGCGTCGCCGTTGGGATTGAGGCCCCAGGTCCAGGTCACCGGTTCGGCGTGGTAGGAACCGTTGTGGGTGTGGGAATCGAAGAAGAAAACCGGATCCCAGCGGTTCAGGACCCGCGCGACCAGACCGCTCACCTCGGGGCTCTCGAGCTTCATCCCGTCCCGGTTCAGATCGAGGTTCTGGCCGTTGTAGCGGATGCCGACCCCTTCGTCGGGACCGTTCTGGTTGGTCCGGTTGGCGGGGCTGATCCGCTCGTTCCCGTCGGGATTGAAGTCGGGTGTGATGAGGATCACGAGACGGTCGAGATAGTTCCGGGTCCGCCCGGCCAGGATCTCCCGGGCCAGCATCAGGAGCGCCTCCTTGCCCTCGACCTCCCCCGCATGGATGTTGGCCTGGAAGTAGACGACGGCGCGGTCGTCGCCGCGAAGCGCCCGGGGTGAAGCCGGTACGGGGGCGCCGATGATTAGCATGGGGACCTCGCGCCCCTCGGCCGTCACCGCGATCGTCTCGACCCGGACCAGCGGGCTGCTCCGCTGCAGCTGTCCGATGAAGGCGAGAACCTCGGCGTGGGTCGAGGTGGCCCGGAAGCCGCTGCGTTCGGCGGTGGTGAGCGGTTCCGGCTGGGCCGCCGCGGGCGGGGAGGGGAACAGCAGCAGGGCGGCGCCGATCAGAGAGAGCGGGATGATCCTCATTTCTGCCTCGGGATCTGCGCCCGCGCACATCCGGAGTTTCCGGAAGTACACGAGTCTGTGACAGGACTCCGGCGGTCCCGGCTCAGCGCGGCGGAACCGCCGGCAGGCTCCGGCCGAGTTCCACCAGCACCTCCTCCAGCTGCCTCATCGCCTCGCCGTACTCGGCCCATCGCCCGGCGCGCAGGTGCTCCTGAGCGCTCCGGTAGAGGGCCAGGGCCCGGTCGGCCAGCCTGGTCGCGACGGGTCCGAGTGCGGCCGGGGCGGGTTCCCCGGCCTGCGGGCGGGCCGTGGCCGGGGCTCCGGCGGGCAGCTCGGCTCCCAGCAGCAGGGCGAGGCCCGTGCTCAGATTCTCGGCCATGATGACGTGGGGGCCGTAGGAGAGGAGGACGCGCTTGAGCTCGGGCAGTTCGCTGCGCTCGGCCCGCAGGTAGAGCGGTTCGGCGTAGATGATGCTCTCCCCGACCGGGATCACGAGCAGGTTGCCGCGGATGACCTGGCTGCCCTGCTGGCTCCAGAGGGTGAGCTGTTCGCTGATGGTGGGATCCTGATCGATCCGCGCCTCGATCTGCATCGGACCGTAGATGACCTCCTGCTTGGAGAATTTGAAGAGCAGGAGTTCACCGTAATGCCCGGGGTCACATCGGGCCGCGAGCCAGGCCACCATGTTGTTTTTCCCCGTAGGGGTGAAGGGGAGCATGAGGATGAATTCGGGATCGTCCGTCTCCCCCAGAGAGAGCACCACATAGTAGGCGGCCATTGCTACTTCGTTGCCCGCATAGATCTCGGTGGCCCGCACCCAGAGGTCCTCCTGGTTGTAGAAGACCTCGGGATCCTCCATGTGGAAGGACTGCCACTTGGTGGCCTGCAGTTCGAAGAGATCGATCGGGTAGCGCAGGTGCGCCGCGATCGAGGCGGGTATCTCCTCCATCGGCCGGAAGAGGTCGGGGAAGATGGCGCCGAGGGTTCCGGTAATGGGATCGGGATCGGCCAGGTAGAAATACACGCTCCCGTTGAACGCGTCGACCACGACCTTCACGCTGTTCCGGATATAGTTCACTCCGCTCGGGGCGGGATCGGAGTACGGGATCCGGTTCGAGACGGTGTAGGCGTCGATGATCCAGTAGAGCCGGCCGTCGGCCACGACGAGGTAGGGGTCACCGTCGTAGCGCAGGAAGGGAGCGATCTTCCGGACCCGCTCGTCCACCTTCCGGTTCTCCATCAGCCGGGTCTCGGGGGTGGGGTAGGTGGAGATGAGCAGCTTGAGGTGGCCGTATTTCAGGGCGTAGACCAGGCGCCGGAAAAGACCGCCGACCGGAACACCGCCTCCTCCCTCATAGGTCGTGTAGGCGTTCGATTCCCCCACCGGGTAGTCGAACTCCTCCTCGGTGGTGCGTACCAGGACGTAATCGGAGGTCAGCTCCCCGTAGTAGACCTCCGGCCGTTCGACGGTGAGGTTCACGTCGCTGCGGGGGGGGATGTCTTTGACGAAGAAGACCGGCATGCCCTCGGCGGTGACCTCGTTCACCGGGCTCATCGCCACCCCGTAGCCGTGGGTGAATTTGAGATGACGGTTCACCCAGGTCTGGGCCTGGGCGGTGAGCTGGGAGGGATCGAGCTCGCGCGGGGCCAGCAGAACCTGAC
>CAYSYY010000162.1:0-7750 GCA_964435265.1 uncultured Gemmatimonadota bacterium | reverse complement strand
GGGCAGCTTCGACCCACTCGGTCATAACCCGAACGGCTGCTTCCGCCTGGCCGACCGATTCGGGTTTCTACTTCCGGCCGAGCGGAACGCGATCGTACGGGGTCTTCATGGATCGGGGCTCCCACGTGATCGACATGGTCTGCTGGTGGCTGGGAACGCGTCCGGAACTCGTCAGCCACGCCGATGACAGCCTGGGCGGATGCGAGACCGTGACCGAAACCCGTCTCGCGGATCCCGCCGGGGCGCAGGTGCGGGTGAAGCTGAGCTGGCTCACCAAACTGCGCAATACCGGCGTGATCCGCGGGGAGCGGGGAGTGATCTCGTTCGACGCCTACGACTGGCAGCGCTTCCGGATCGAGCGGAACGGGCGGACGCGACGCCTGAGAGCCCCGGGGGCGGTGCGCCGGTTCGGTGACTTCGCCGACCGGCTCGTCGGCAACTTCATCGCGGCGCTGCAGGGCCGGGCCGCGCCGCTGGTGGCCGGCGCCGCGGTCGTCGACTCGATCGAACTCATCGCCGAGGCATACGACCGCCGGACCGCCTTCCCGGCGCCCTGGCTCGCCTGGGACGGACCGGGTCGAGAGGAGGGCCGTTGAGATGCGCGTCCTCATCACCGGTGCGAGCGGATTCATCGGGGGCAGGATCCTGGAAGTGCTTGCCGCGGTACCGGGGTATGAGCCGGTCGCGGGCGTGCGGCGGTGGGCCAGCGCCGCCCGTATCGGCCGCCTGCCGGTCGAGGTCAGGCATCTCGACATCACCGTCCCGGAGATGGTGCGGGAGGCCGTGCGGGGGATCGATGCCGTCATCCACTGCGCGGTGGGGGACCTCGAGACCACGGTCGAGGGGACCCGGAACGTCCTGGCGGCGGCTCGAGATGAGGGCGTCACCCGGTTCTGCCACCTGAGCACCGTCGAGGTCTACGGCGTGACGGCCGGCCGCGTGTCCGAGGACATGCCCCCGCACCGGTCGGGGGAGGCTTACGCCGATGCCAAGGTCGGGGCCGAAGAGGTCGCCCGGGAGTTCGCCGCCCGGGGCCTGCCGCTCGTCGTCCTGCGGCCGGCGATCGTCTACGGGCCGTTCAGCACCAACTGGACCGAACGGGTCGCCGAGCGGCTTCTGAGCGGCCAGTGGCGCCGGCTCGGGCGGATCGACGGGATCTGCAACGCGGTCTACGTCGATGACGTGGCGGCGGCCGCGCTCCTCGCCCTCGAGACCGAGGGGGCGGCCGGCGGGGTGTTCAACATCATCGGTCCCGAGCCGGTCACGTGGGATGCGTTCTACGCCGCCTTCAACGAGCTGCTCGGTCTCCCCCCTCTGCGCCGGCGGGCCCCCCTGCTCTGGCACGCCCGGGCGGCCGCGGTGGCCCCGATCCGTTTCGGGGCGCGCACCTCGATGGAACTCTCCCCCGACCTGGTGATGGATCTCTACACCCGCTCGGCGGCCGTGAAGTGGCTCGCCCGCCGGATCGAGCGGCTGGTCAAGGCGACGCCGCCGCGGGCCCAGCTCGCTCTCTTCCGGCGCAGCGCGACCTATGACATGACCCGGGCCCGGGAGGTCCTGGGCTACGAGCCCCGGTTCGATCTGCACACCGGCCTCGAACTGACGACCCGGTGGTTCCGGCATCACTCCGGGCTGGGAATACTCTGAGGAGATCAGTGCCCCTCCCGCATCACCGCCTTCTCATTCCTGGGTACAGCCTTCTCGTTCCGCGGCGCCACTCCAGTAGACCGGATATGCCGGAGCCGCTCATACGAGCATCATCCAGGTGGTCGTGAAGAGCAGCAGGCCGGCGAGCGGCGGCAACATGGTGGTTCGCTCAAAGGCCCAGAAAGACACGTCGACAGAACGATATGAGCGAAGGGCACAGAACCAGGCATAGAATCCCGCATATCCCGCCAGCATCCCGATCGGGAAGGCGAGAACATCCAGGACGAACAGCAGTGCGCCGCTCACTGCGACGAGAATCACTGCGGAGAGACCGTTGACCGTATGCCAGATGATGTGATTGGTGGTGGAGTAGAGCTGCAGGTGCATCGAGCCGAAGCGCTGGGCGAAGAAAGCGAGGCCGAGAAGGAGCCAGAGCAGGGGAGGAGGGAAGACAGCGTTGCTTCTGATGAGGACGAGGACCGGCGGGCCGAAGATGGCGGCGCTGCCGAAACCGAGTACGAACCACCAGTGAGAGAGCCGCATGCCCCGTTGTGCAACCGCGGTGAGCTGCTCTCGATCGCCCGCCGCCCGGAATCGTGCCAGCAGAGGGAGCTTGCTATAGAAGGGCGCCTGGGCAATCTGGGCCAGCATCTGGATAATCCGGAGAGCGAGCAGGTAGGTGGCCAGGGTGTCTGTAGATCCTATCTGCGCATAGAGAATCCCGGTGGCTTCCACCAGCCCCATGCTGAAGAGAACGCCCAGACCGCTCCTCCACGCCCGCTGCCATGCCTCATGCAGGATCCCCCGGTCCAGGGAGTGAAGGTCGAAGGCAGCGAAGTGCCTGTCTTCGACCCTCCGGCAGAGCCACCAGTTACGGATGACGTTGACGACCTCCCAGATCTGCAGGGCGAGAATAATCTCCAGCAGGTGACCGCCCAGCAGGATCGTGACCACGGCGGTGACGAGCCCGCCCAGAGAAGTGATGATCTCCCAGCGGCGCAGGAGCGCGATCTGATTCACGCCGATGAGATATGCCAGGTAGGTGTTGCCGCGGAAGACGATCGCCAGGCTGAGAACCACGACGGACCAGGCGATCCAGCCGGAGGTGGGATGGGCCAGCGTCGAGATCGGCCGCACCATCGCCCAGGTGAGGCCGCCTCCCAGAACCACGAAAGCAGCCGGGGCGAGACGGCGGAAGATGTATTCCATGGTACCGCAGATAGCGGCGATGGTCGGCCAGTTCGGAGCCCGGTTCCGGATGGGGGGGCGGAGAACGCGGTAATCGCCAAGATGCTCCTCACCGGCCATACCGTAGGCGATGAACCGGGCGAAGGTGTCGCTGAAGCCCATATCACCCAGGATGCGCAGACTGATGATCGACCGGAACAGGAGGAAGACCGCGATCTCCTCGGTCGTGAACCGGTTCAGGATGAGGGGGAGCAGCAGGAGGGCGGAGAGGGAGCGGACCACCCGGCTGCCCGCCGTCATGGCGGTGGGTGAGGTCCAGACCCTGTTCCTGAAGAATCGGAGCAGGGGAGTCATCTATCGCGATGGTTGCAAATCATGCCACTATCCCGGCCATGCGACGGAGCGATCCGGTCTCAGAACAGATGCGTGAACTCGACCCGGGGCAGATATTCCAGCCGGCCGCCGACAGTCGCATTGTACAGGGCGCCGCCGTGACAGTGGAAGTACTCACCCGCCCGGGCGAACGATCGAGCCATGCGTTCCACCTTCGGATCGTGCCAGCGCTTCCCCGGACCGAAATAGGCGGGATGAAAATGACTGCGATCGGCTTCCCGGGAGACGATCACATCACCGTCGGCGTGATCGGGGATCGTATAGTCGAGGTCGACACCGACCAGGTAGACCTCCCGGATGCCCATGTGCCAGGCGAGCTGCAGGCTCATGAAGGCGACCGTTCCCCCCCAGTACAGGCGGTCGACGGCGTCCGGTGAGAACCGGGGAAAGGAGGTGTGGCGCCAGTCGGTGTAGTACCGGTCGAAGTAGACGAAGATCGTTTCGGGTGTCGTCCGGAGACAGTACCTAAGATCGTGGGCGAAGATCTTCGTCAGGCCCGTCAGAGCGTTCAGTTCCGCAGCGTAATCCTCCGCCGGTAGTGGATCTTCGACCGTCAGGTAGGTGGGGTGGAAGCCGACCGTCTCGAAACCCAGGAAGAAGGCATTGGAGACGAAGGTGATCTCGCCGGCAAGGAGCGAGAGATCCATCAGGTTGAGACTGGGGCCGCTCCCGATGACGAAACCGCGCCTGCCCGCATGACAGTTCTTCAGAGATATGAGACGCCGGTGATCACCGGTCGTGGGCAGTCCGAGCGAGGCGAGTCGGTAGGGCACTCCGGCCGGGAAGGCTGCGATTCTGCGCAGGGCCAGCTTGGTCCATACCGGCAGGCGGTCCGCTATGATCGAGGAGCTCATCGCTCCCTCACATCCGGGATCATGTTACTCCAGCGGTTCATCGCCGCGGTTCGTGAGCAGAGAATAATCGATCAAACGCCCGTCATCCATTTTCTGGTGTCTGGGCCGGGAGCGGGTCAGGTCCTTCGGGTAGTAGAATGTCTCCTTCAGCTGCTGTGTGACCGTGCCGTGCTGGGCATGGCCCCGCCAGGTGCCCAGGAACTGCATGAACCGGAAAGTGATGATATCCAACAGGTTGGATCGGAAAACACCATCATGCCAGGCGTGAAAGGAATCCGAGATTGTATTCCCGATGAAGAACCTGGCGAAGTCGTACCAGCGGAACCGCTGTTCGGGATAGATGCTCTTCATGGCGATCGCTTCCCGCCGGTAGCGGTTGTAGATCATCGACGGTGTTTCATTGTGGATGTGGAAGACCTCGGCCACGGCGCACTAGGCCACTTTCAACCCCTGATTCATCACCCGTTTGGCCCAATCGATGTCCTCGAGCCCGGTCAGGGTCTCATCGTACGGATTCTGTTCCCAGACCGTTCGCCTGATCGCCGCGTTGGCATTGTTGCAGAAGGCATGCTGCTGATCGGGGTTCGATTGATCGGGAAACCAGCGGGCGAACACCTGCCGTTCGGCGTAGCGGGTCCGCTCATCGCCGCGCTGCCGGCCGTAGGTACAGGCTGTCCGTTCATCGGCGAAGGGTCGGATGAGCAGCTCCAGCCAGTCCCGGTACAGCGGGTACACGTGAGCGCTGGCCAGGACCAGAATCTCGCCGCGGGCGGCGGTGCATCCGAGATTGAGGGAACGACCGAAGGAGAAGCGGTCGGGGGGGATGTGGAGGGTGTGCACGGGGAAGGCGGATACGATCGACAGGGTGGCGTCGGTCGATCCCGAATCAACGACGATGATCTCACGATCGGTATGGTTCTGCTCGAGGATTCCGCTCAACAGGCGCCCGATATGTTCCTCTTCGTTGAAACATCTGATGATGATGGATACCTTCATGGGGCCGGAACCTGTTGAAAACCACCAAGATCAGTGTGAGCATAGAGCGGGCATCCACAGTATAGTGAGCCGTGATCGGAAGTAAAGTCGCACTGTGTTTCTCCTGCAGGATCGGTGGGTGGTGGGTGAGAGAGCACGCAGAAATGCCATCCTGGTATCGATCGCCCTGCTCGGGGGGCTCATCCCGTATTATGTGAAGCAATACGATTACTCCGAGACTTCTGGACTGGCCGCCCTGGGGTACGGCGGCGTCATCGCGATCGCGATCCTCATCGGTGTCATCGTCGTGCAGGATCGGCCCGTTCTGAGACGGTCGGTCACGATCGTGACGCGCAGTCCCCACTTCCTGCTCTATCTCGTTCTGCTGGGGATCAGCCAGTACCTGGGCGGGATCGTGTACGGCGAAGCCTCGGTGGCCGGCACCTTCCGCTTCGTCGGCTACCTGCTCATGGCCCTGCTGGGATATGCCGTCTTCCCCGCCGCGATCGCCGGGGAGACCCGCATCTTCTGGAAAACCCTGGCCTGGATCGGAGTCGGATCAGCCTTCCTCGGCCTCTGGGTGGTCGTCACCGGCCGCACCTCCTTCCTGGGCATCACCCTGCAGCAGGATGACCTCATGGCGGCCCTCGGCCTCCACTCCACCCGGGGTCCCTTCCACGAACCGAATATCTTCGGCTTCGTCGTCACCCTCGGGATGATCGGTCTGCTCTATCACCTCTCGTGCGCCCGACGGCGGATCGGTTACAGCCTGCTCTTCCTGTTCAGCGCCGCGGCGGTGCTCTTCTCGTGGAGCCGGGGTATCTACCTGGCCCTGGCGGTCGGCCTACTCACCTGGCTGCTGACCGGTTCCTCCCCGAGCCGCAAGACCCTCTTCACCGTCACGGCGGCCGCCGCCGGTCTGGCCGTTTTCCTCTTCCTCGCGGCTGAACCGATCCTCTCCGGTCTGCTCCAGCTCGAGATCGGTCTCTCCGGCCGCGAGGTGCTCTGGCCCGCCGCGATGCGGGCGATCGCGGACCGGCCGCTGCTGGGCTACGGGCTCGGCAACCTCATCGGGCCGGTCTCTTCGCACGGCGGCATCTTCAACGGCGTCGCCATGGGGGCCCACAACAGCTACCTCGATATGGGCGTGCAGGCCGGCGCCCCCCTGGGTCTGGCCTACCTCCTGGTGGTCGGTGTGAGCTGGCTGCGGCTGCTGCGCAGCGGTCTGCGCGGCTCAGAGCGGCGCACCCTCATGGCCGCCCTCGCCGCCGGCTTCGTGGCGACCGTGTTCCTGAGCTATGGCCTGGGGGGGGCGAGCTATGGCGCGCTCGTCTTCACCATGATCCTCGGCCAGGCCAACCTGGCCGGTCTCGAGGAACCGGGAACGGCCGGGCTCCGGATTCCAGGTGACGGCCGGGGGGACCGATATGCCGGCGCCTGAGGCGTCCCGTCACAACCGCGAGACCGGGCCGCTCGTCTCCTTCCTGGTCATCACCCGGCGCCGGCCGCACGATCTGCTCGCATGTCTGCACTCGGTCGCCCGGCAGACCTGGCCGCACAAGCAGATCGTGGTGGTGGTGAACGGTGAGGATCCGGAGACCGAGGCGGCCCTGACCGGATTCGATCCCGGGTGCGCCTTCACGGTGCTCCGGAGCGATCGGAACCTGGGCGTGTCGGGGGGGCGCAACCTGGCCCTGACCGGCGCCGCCGGCGACATCCTGATCACCCTCGACGACGACGCCCTGCTGCCCGATCCCGAAGCCGCCCGGGCGGTGGTCGAGCGGTTCGCCCGGGATCCTTACCTCGGCATCCTGGCTTTCAAGATCGTTCACCACACCGATGGCTCGCTGCAGCGTGCCGCTTTCCCGTCGCGTGACAAGAAACGCGATCCCGATACCGAATTCGAGACCACCTGGTACATCGGGGCGGGGCACGCCGTCAGGGCCGGCGTGCACGAGGCGGTCGGCCCCTACCGCGACTACGCCCCCTGGGGGCATGAAGAGCTCGATCTCGCCTTCCGGACCCTCGAGGCGGGCTACCGAATTCTGTATTTCCCCGCCGTCGAGGTCAGGCACAAGATCTCGCCCGCGGGGCGGATCGCGAGTTCGACCCGGTTCGAGACGATCGCGCTCTACCATCGCGTCAAGGTGGCCGTGCTCCTGCTCCCCTGGCGGCATGTCCTCTCGACCTGGCTGATCTGGTCGGGCATCCACCTGATCGTCCGCACCCGGGGAAATGTGCTGGTGCCGCTGGGGGCGACCGGTCTTCTTATCAGACACCTGCCCGATCTTCTCAAGAGCCGCTCCCGGCTGTCGCGGGCCACCCTGCGCCGAATCAGGAACCTCCGGGGACGGTTATGGTGGTAAACTCCGGGCGGGGAATACGCGTTCTTGCTTCAAGGTCACGGGGGTGCGGAAGGGAAGTATCGGTACATGACGAACACGCAGCGTTTCATCAAGCGCTCGATCGATATCCTGTTCGCACTGTCGGTTCTGGTTCTCCTCTCTCCGCTCTGGATCCTCATCGTCATCGCCGTGCGGCTGACCTCGCGGGGGCCGATCATCTTCCGGCAGAAACGGATCGGTCTCAACCGGGCGGCGTTCACCATGTACAAGTTCCGCACCATGGTCGATAACGCCCCCGACCTGCGCAACGAGGACGGCTCGACCTACAACGCGCCCGACGATCCGCGG
>CAYSYY010000161.1:0-7751 GCA_964435265.1 uncultured Gemmatimonadota bacterium | reverse complement strand
TGTTCAGGTGGATTTTCTCGGCGGTCTGGATGACATCTGCTGCTCGTATCACATTCGCGCGGACGAGGGCTGTCATGATCTCCAGACCCCACAGGATGCTGACGCCCTCGTCGGTACAGGCACTGCGCAACGGTTTATCGTTGGTGACGCAGACGAAGCTCGCATCTGACGCCACGATCAAGCAGAGGTGGTCACGGAAGGAAAGCTGGCCCCGCTTGCTGGCAGCGCGTGTCAACTGGTGCAGCTCAGGTTCGATTGCTTTGAGGCCGAGGCGCTCACAATCGACGATTTCCAGCCCGTCGACCTCCTCGATTACGGTTGTCAGGACGTAGACCTCACCGATGTGCTTGATCACCAGTCCGAGGACGGAGAAGTCCGACTTCTGGTAGTCGATGAGCACGTTGGCGTCCAAAAGCAGAACATTGGGTTTCTTGGGTATCGAACCCCTCAGCCGACCCAGGACGAGGTCAAGTCACGCATATTCTGAAGGGAGATGCCCAGGACCTCGGCACCGCGGTCGATGCTGATCTTCTCTTGCTCGATGGCCTTGCGCACGAGCCTGGACAGGCGGTCCTGGATGAAGTCCACCGGGGACAAGCTGTCGGGCTCACCCGCGGAGCGGTCCTCGGGGAAGCTCGCTCGGAACGCATCATGCGCGAGCGCATCCGGCTCGTCGTCCCGGAGCAAGGTACGACCGGACCGGCGCTTGTACTCCATCTGGAAGCGGGCCCAGATGTTCCCGGGACCTTCGTAGCCAGTAGCCAGGCGGTGCAGCACAGTCCGGTAGCTCACTCTGAAAATGCGCTTCACCTTGAGCACGCGGTCAACGAAGGCGAGCCCATAGGTCTCGTCCCATTCCTTCCGGAACGAGACATCAGGCATCAGGAAGGCGGCGGCAAAGGCATTTGCCTCCTCCTCGTGCACTTTCTCCTCGTCGGTGCGGGTCACGTCGTAGTCGGACAGATGCAGAATCAAATGGCCAAGCTCATGGGCAGCGGTGAATATCCACCGCTCCACCGAGATGCGATCCCAGGTGTTGACTACCACAGCCGGGCCGCCGTCCGCGGCAGCTACAGACAGGCCGAAGAAGTCATGGGAGGCGATCTTCTGTTCGCCGACCTTGATGCCGCCCGACTCGAGCAGTCCACAGATGTCACGGACAGGCTCCCCGGCGTCGAGACCGAACGCCTCACGTGCAAGGGCTGCGGCGGCCTCGCCCCGGTTCTTGCGAACCTTGAGATGCTTGCGGATGTCCTCGAGTTTGAACTCCACGCGGTCATCGAGGATTCCCTCGATGTCGCCGAAGTCACTGAGCCAACGGCCCACATCGACCAGAATCTGCTCGCGGCTACGCATGCGCTTGTTCGAGCGGAACCGAACCTCGCTCAGCGCCCGCACGGGCTCGACTAGCTGTTGAATGGGAACATCGAGCGCAACAGCGATGGCCTGCAGGTTGCTGACCCGCGGCTCGGATTTGCCAGTCTCTATGTTGCGATATGCCGCCCTGGAAAGCCCCGACTTCTCAGCTAAGCGCTCCTGAGAGAAGTCCTTCGCCTTGCGGAGTCGTCGGAGGTTCAGAGCGATGGTGTTCTCTGCCATATTTCACCTCCTAATTGCATTGATAGCCTAAATGACTATTGCCGTCAAGATGGATAGCATGAGATTCTAAGAATCAGTATTTGTATATTTGTACTGCGGTTACCAAGCCGCGTGCTTGACCAAGTTCTGTTGCTTGAAGTGTCGGCCAACCTGGTGACTTTAACCAAGCGGGAGTCCTTGGCGTACCAGGTTTCTTCAGCTGCGGCAAGTGCGGAGCGAGCTTCACGCTTGAGTCTTCGGGCAAGAAGGTAAAGGTCGAGGTCTAACAGTATCGCTACTACAACTGCCGGACAACCTGCCGCTTGGGCAAGGAGGCGTACAGAGCAATGGCGTGAATCTCAAAGAAAACGCGGCGTTGAGGACGCCGCGTTCTTCTCCCACATGCGTGGTGTGTTGGCTCCGGCGGCAGGACTCGAACCTGCGACAAATGGATTAACAGTCCACTGCTCTACCAGCTGAGCTACGCCGGAGTGTCGAACTCTCCACTCAATACCGCCCCGGTGAAGGATGCTCAAGATGCCTGTCCCGTCACGCCGTCGTCAACTGTGAATGCGGACTCAGCGCCAGCACGGTGACTCATCCAGGACCTGGTTGTCCGTGAGCCGGCGCATGTCACCGGTGGCCAGATCGAGCACGAAGATCTCGAAGCGGCGCAGGGCGTCGCTCCCGACCTCAGCCTCCGGATTGGCCCGGAAGGCGACCATCGTGCCGTCCGGACTCCAGGTCGGTTCGAAGCAGCTGACATGCGACCCCGTGAAGCGGGTGAGCTGGGTCAGGCCGCTGCCGTCGCGGTTCACCACGTACAGGTTGCGTCCCACCTCGCGTCCGTCCCGGTCGGAGGTTAAGAGCACCCGGGTGCCGTCGGGCGACCAGCGCGGTTCGCCGTCGCGGTACCGGTCGGCGTCGGGGACCGGGAAGGGCCGGATCTCACCGCCGGCGACATCCAGCACCATGATCCGCCGTTCGTCGTAGAGACAGAAATCGAAGATGATCTGCGTGCCGTCGGGCGACCAGTCCGGTTCGGACTCCTCCCCCTCCAGTTCGGTCAGGCGCCGGTCCTCTGAGCCGTCGCTGCGCAGCAGCCAGAGATCGCTCTCCATCATCTGCCCGTGCGGGAACCAGGTGTAGGCGATCCACTCGCCGTCGGGGGACCAGGCCGGATCGCCGAGGTAGCGCTTGCGGTTCAGCTGGCGCAGCCGCGAGCCGTTGGCGTTCATGATCCAGATCCCGCTGGTCTCGTCGGCCGCGCCCCGTTTGGAGCTGAACGCGATCTGCGTCCGGTCGGGCGACCAGCCGGGATCCGAGGCGTACCGATAGTCCGTCCGGTCCTGTGAACCGGCCCCGGGGGTCCGGGTCAGGCGGGTCAGCCCGGATCCTTCGGGGGAGATCCGCCAGATCTCCCGCCCGCTCTCCTGGTGGGAGACGAAGAGGATTTCCGCGGCCGCGGTCTGCGCCGGGGGCGTACCGATCGCCGGTCTGTCCGGCGCGGGCAGAAGCAGGCCGGCCAGTATGGCCAGCGTCGGGTAATGACAGCGCTTCATGATCGCTCCTCCTGATCCCGGTTGGCGGGCATGCAGCGTCCGGCGTCAGGGCATCTCGATCCACGGAACGGCCGGCCGGAGCCGGTAGACCTCCACCACGGGGGCTCCTGTTTCCCTGTCCAGATAGCGGAGCAGCAGGTGCCCCCGGGAGAGCTGCAGGGCTCCGTATCCGGTATCGAACTCCGGCAGGTGCTGGTCGCCCAGGTACTCCCCCTCAGGGCTGAAGATCCGGAACCGCTGAGCGGCGAGCTCGAAGTTCCAGCGGTCGCCGGGATTCTGGGTCCAGAGGAAGCCGGTCTCGTCGGAGTAGACTCCCGACCAGTAGTCTTTCTCGCGGGGGATCGGCAGGTTCATCCGTTCCTGGATCGAGCGGCGCTGTCTATCATCGGCGGCGGCCTGGAGCCGGGCCTGCGCGGTGGCCCTGATTGCCTGCCGTTCCTCCTCGGTGACCGGATCTCGGGGCACCTCCAGCCGGATCCGACCGGTGAGCCGGCCCTCGAGATCGTACCAGCGGAGCACCGGATCCCCCGTCTCACCGGCGATGATGCCTCGCCCGGGGAGATAGCTGCAGAAGGGTATCGTCTGGAACGGCAGGTACTCTCCGGCCAGCGGTTGTTCCACCATGCCCAGCGTGTCGTCTTCGGCAGAGATCACCGCGATCCGGCGCGCCGGAACCGGAGATCCGTTTTCGAAGATGTAATCATTGGCTACGTGGACCGTCCGGCCCTCACCGGCGGGATACACCGCGAACGTGTTCATGGCCGTCCGGCGCAGCATCTCGACCCGGATCAGGTTGCCGTCGGGGCGGAAGAAGCTGAGCCGGCGGGCCCCGACCATGCCGCTGAGAACGCAGACCTCGCCGTTGCCGGCCGCCATCACCTGGGGACCGAAGAACTCGCCGGGGCCGTGGCCCTGCCGTCCGATAGTGTGCCGATAGCGGCCGTCGGGGTCGAAGACCAGAACGCAGTTATTCCCGAAATCGGAGGCGTAGATATAGCCCGCCTCATCGAGCAGGGTCGGTGCCTGAGGCAGCACGGCCCCGGAGAGCAGGGTCTCCGGGCGGGACTCGTCCTGTTCGAGCCGGCAGACGAACTCGAAGGCGAACACCGGCCGGTCGTAGCGGGGACCGCCCCGCGTCACGGCGGTCGGAACGCCCTCTTCTTCGATCACGTCGAAATGGTGCCGGGCGCTGCGGACAGGGCTGCAGGCCGCCGCGATCATCAGAAGCCCAACGGCCGGAAGCATCGGTTTCATCGGATTCCGTTCCTTCCCGGGGATGGTGCATCCCCTCCCGCCTGGATAGAGCCTGGATCAGGAACGCCGGCAGATAGACGGCGGGTGAGAGGTGCCTGAAGGAACGATGATATCAGGAGGGTGACCGGGCGGCAAGATCACCCTCCGGCGGCGGCGCTCAGGGAACGGGGTGTCCAGTGCCATGTCGCGTGACAGGGTACTAGTGGTTACCTCCCGTGTCGGCGCCGCTCCCGTCGGGGCCCGAGAGCATCCGGGTGTAGGCGGTGGAATCGCGCAGGATATCGAGAGCACCCTGGAACTGATCGTCCATCTGCATGTAGACGAGCTGTCCCTGCTCGTACCCCTGCAGCTTGGTGGCGAACTCCCGGCGCAACTCCAGGGCGATCCCCTCGCGGCTGTCGACCCAGAGCCGCTCTTCCTCCCGGTTGATCGCCCGGCGGAGGGCCTCGAGCTCGGGAGCGAGGGCGTCGGCCGCGTGCTCGGCTCTGGCCGTCTCGAGCAGCTGGTTCAGCACCATCTCGGTGGGGCTCTCATACGTGAAATCCTCGCTCTTCGCCCAGTGCTCGAAATCGTCGAGCACGGCGTCGGTCACCGCGACGCGGGAGCCCTCGGCGACCGCGTGGGTGTTCACGTAGTTGTTCACGTACCGCAGGAACATCGAGTGCCGGAACTTCAGATCGAAGAGGAAGAGGTTGCCGGTGATCCCCTCGGCTTCGAGGTCGGGGACGATCCCGCCCCCGCCGGTCACCGTGCGCCCGTTGCGGGAGTGGAAGGTGGGGTGATCGGTCGAGTCGGGGGCGTTGGGATTGCGGGGCACGAGCCGGCCGGCGGCGTTGCGCACGAAGGGGCGCTGGATGGTGCGGCCGCTGGGGGTGAAGTACTGTCCCGTGGTGAGCCGGAAGAAGGTGTTGCTCTGGACCTCGGCCACCCACTGCACCAGCCCCTTGCCGAAGGAGTTCTCGCCCACGATGACGCCGCGGTCCAGATCCTGCACCGCTCCGGCCACGATCTCCGACGCCGAGGCCGAGCCGGTGTTCACCAGAACGGCCAGCCGGCCCCGGTGAGTCGTTGATGTCGGTGAGCACCGCCTGGAAGAGCTGCCGGTCCCGGCTGCGGTATTCGACGTTCATTTCGCTGATCCGCCCCCGGGTGGACACGATCAGCTCGCCGGACGGGAAGAAGGGCTCGGCTACGGACAGGGCTTCGTCGAGCAGACCGCCGGGATTGCCTCGCAGGTCGAGGATGAGACCCTCGATGGGCTGCTCGGCTTCGAGTTTCTGGATCGCTTCGCGCAGGAAGCGGCCGGTGTTGGCGGAGAAGCGGACGATCTCGATATAGGCGATCCCGGGTTCGGCGAAGACGGCGGCGGAGACGTCGTTGACCTCGATCTCGGCCCGGGTGATGGTGAACGCCATAAGCTCGGGGATGCCCTCGCGATCGATCAGCAGGGTGACCTCGGTGCCTTCCGGGCCCTTGATGAGCGAGGCGGCGTGGGCGGTCGAGAAGGTGCGGCTGGGGGCGTCATCGATGGCGGCGATCACGTCGCCGGGCTGCAGGCCGGCGTTCTGGGCCGGCGAGCCCTTCATGGGGGCGATGATGGAGAGCTCACCCCCGGTGTACCCGATGGTGGCCCCGATCCCGCTGTAGGTCCCGGTGGTGGTGATCTCGAGGTCGGCGACGATCCCCTGGTCCTGCTCTTCCACGAAGTAGTCGGAGTACGGGTCGAGGACGCTCATCATGCCCTTCAGGCCCGCGATCGCGACTTCGTGGGTGTCGACTTCCTCGTAATACGCCCGTCCCACTTCGTCGAGGATGCTGCGCATCAGCCGGTAGTCGTTGTAGGTCTGCTGGCTCTGGTCATCCCCGGCCGGCGGCCCCGCGATATCGCCGGCCACGGCGTCGGCCCGTCCGGACCCGAGGCTCACCAGGAGTCCGATGCCGCCCGCGGTGACGAGGAAGATCGTGAGATAGCGTGTCCAGCGTTTCATGATCATCACTTCCGACGCAAATGGTTCAGAGTGATCTCCGCGATCCGGGCGGCGATCTCATCGGCCGGCGATCCGCCGGCCATGACTACGAAGCGCTCCGGTTCGGTCCGGGCGAGTTCCAGGAACCCCTCCCGCACCCGCTCCAGGAACGCCCGGCCCGCTCCCTCGAGGCGGTCGGGAGTCGCGCCGCTGTGCTGAGCGCGCCGCAGACCCTCGGCCGGATCGAGATCCAGCAGGAAAGTGAGCTCCGGGCCCAGTCCCCCGGTACCCAGATCGTTGGCCTGCCGGATCGCCGCGATGGCCTCCGGTACCCCGTGCCCGCCCCCCCCGCGTCCGTAGGCCTGGTACGCGAGGGTGGAATCGAGGAAGCGGTCGCATATCACGACCTCGCCCCGCTCCAGAGCGGGACGGATCACCCGGGCCACGTGTTCGGCCCGGCTGGCGAGGTAGAGCATCACCTCGGTCGACCAGGCCATGTTACCGACCGCCGGATCGAGCAGGATGGCGCGGATCCGCTCGGCCACCGGCGTGCCGCCGGGTTCCCGCGACACCGTGACGGTGACGCCGGAATCGCGGAGCACGGCGGCCAGTCGTCCGGCCTGGGTCGTCTTCCCGGATCCGTCCACTCCCTCCAGGGTGATGAACGTTCCGGGCACCTCTCGCATTGACCGGTCCACAGCTTTACAAGATACGGAAAAGACGCGCTTTCCTGTAGTGCTCACTTCCGGGCGGCACCGGCCACCACTACTGTAAACTCTCCCCTGGCCCGTGAAGTTTCGAAGAACGACGCCAGGTCGGGCAGGGTGCCCCGGCGCACCTCTTCGAAGGTCTTGGTGAGCTCGCGGCAGACCGCGGCGCGGCGCTCGCCGAACACCGCGGCCATGTCGCCCAGGGCGGCACCGATCCGGTGGGGGCTCTCGTAGAAGACCAGGGTGTGAGGTAATCCGGCGAGGGCGGTGAGAACGGTGCGCCGCTTCCCGCTCCGGGCAGGCAGGAAGCCGGTGAAGGTAAAGGCGTCGGTGGGCAGGCCGGAGACCACCAGGGCGGCGGCCAGAGCGGTCGGACCCGGTACGGCCGAGACTTCCCGACCCGCCTCGACCGCGGCCCGGACCAGGACGAAGCCGGGATCGGAGAGCCCGGGGGTGCCGGCGTCGGTCACCAGGGCCACGCTCCGTCCCGCCTCGAGTTCGGCCATCAGGGTCGGAGTCATCGCCGCGGTATTGTGCTCGTGGAAGCTCACCAGCCGCCGGGACACGCCGCAGCGTGCGAGCATGCGGCCGGTCCGGCGGGTGTCTTCGGCCGCCACCGTGTCGGTCGAGCGCAGCACGGCCAGGGCGCGGGGGCTCAGGTCGCCCAGGTGTCCGATCGG
>CAYSYY010000160.1:0-7770 GCA_964435265.1 uncultured Gemmatimonadota bacterium | reverse complement strand
GAGAGCGTCAAGCGGCGTCCGGGACACCCCCACCGCCCTGTTCAATCAGTCTGCCGGTCCTTCGATATCTGGGTCAGTTCCTGCTGTCCGATGCCTTTCTGCCGGACCGCCACGCTCGCGTTGGCGGCCACCGTCCGGGCCAGGGTCCGGAAGGCCTGCGCGGTCTCGGAATCGGGCGCCTGGACCAGTACCGGGGTCCCGTCGTCCCCCCCCTGACAGACACTCCCGTCCAGCGGGATCTCTCCCAGGAAGGGGATGTCCAGCTCTTCGGCCGCTTTCCGACCACCGCCGGCCGAGAAGATGTCGTGGCGCTTGCCGCAGCCGTCGCAGACGAACCAGGACATATTCTCCACCAGCCCCAGCATGGGCACTTCGACCCGCTGGAACATCCGGAGCGCCCGGACCACGTCCTCCAGAGCCACCTCCTGCGGAGTGGTGACCACCACCGCACCCGAGAGCGGGACGCTCTGGACCAGGGTGAGTTGGGCGTCGCCGGTCCCGGGAGGCAGGTCGATGACCAGGTAGTCGAGCTCGCCCCAGGCGGTGTTGGCCAGGAACTCCTGGACCATCTTGCCGACCAGGGGCCCCCGCCAGATGATCGGACTCCGCTCGTCGGCGATGAAACCGATGGACATCAGCTTGATGCCGTAACGCTCGACCGGGATGAGCTTCCGGTCCGGAGTCACCGACGGCCGCTCATGGGTCCCGAACATGATGTGCTGGCTGGGACCGTAGATGTCGGCGTCCAGCAGGCCGACCTTGGCCCCTTCGGCGACCAGGGCCAGCGCCAGATTGGCCGCCACCGTGGACTTGCCGACCCCACCCTTCCCGCTCGCCACGGCGATGGTGTGGGCGATCCCGGGGACCAGGTCCTGGTAGACGACCCCGCCGGCCGCAGCCGGATTGGAGGTCATGCGGACCTCGACCTCTTCGACTCCCGCCAGCGCCCCTACCCGTTCCCGGGCCTGACCCTGGAACTGTTCCTTGACCGGGCAGGCTGGTGTGGTCAGTTCGATATCGAACGAGACCTTGCCGCCCTCGATGGTCAGGTTCTTCACGAAGCCCAGGGTGACGATGTCCTTCTTGAGATCGGGGTCCTGGATCGCCTTGAGGGCTTCCAGGACCATCTCCCTGGTGGGTCCGCCGGTCGTGTTCGCAGCTGTCATCACAATCCCCTTCGGTGGTTCGGATAGCGTGCCCGATCCTGGTCTGTCGATCTCTCGGGCCGGGTCCGCAATATAGACCCCGACCGCCACCCGTCCAGCACACCCCCTGGTCGAGAGGGGTGAAAACCAGAACGCCGCACGGTCCACAGACCGCGAGGCGCCTGGCATGAACAGCAAGACGCCTTGCCGACCCATCGTCCGCAAGGCGCCTGGCATATCGACGCTGGTGTCCCCAGGGGGAATCGAACCCCCGTTTCCGGATTGAAAGCCCGGTGTCCTAGGCCACTGGACGATGGGGACGATGGTGATGGGGAGAGAGAGGGGAATTGAACCCCCGACCCCCAGGGCCACAACCTGGTGCTCTAACCAACTGAGCTACTCTCTCCATACAACGCACGCTGGCGCGCCTGGCAGGATTTGAACCTGCGACCGGTGGATTAGAAGTCCACTGCTCTATCCAACTGAGCTACAGGCGCCGGTCATGTCGGAAGCGCCCCTTCGCTCATGCCGGGTTCGCGGCGGCCGGAGCTGCCGTCCGGCTGAAACCCCGACCGTGCCCGGTCATCCTCACCAGGAAGAGACAGACCGACAAAATGTTGTTCCCCATCCGAAGGTGCAACCGACTTATGCGCCCGCCCATCCGCCCCGTGCGCCCTTGCTAACCCGGCCCGCCATCCCTACTCTGGAGCGTAAACGTTCCGGCCCCGGCTGCGTTTCTCAAGTGGTCCGATGCACCTTCTGAGCGGAGGGAACCACGCGCCATGAGCATCCTGCGAACTCTCGTTGCCGGCCTTCTGTTCCTGATCCTGCCGCCGGTCGTCTGCGCCCAGACCCCGGCCACGGCACCCCGTTCGCCGGTGACGGTTTCGCTCCGGCCGGCGGTGACACCCCCCGGTCCTCTGGCGCGAGCCGCCCGTTCCCCGCTCCTCTCCGGATTCGATCTCATGACTCCCCTCGCGGCCCCACCCTCCCCCGCCGTACCGTACCAGTGGCGCCGGGGCGACTGGGAGTTCGGCCGCGCCTGGATCGGCGCTTCGCTCGGCTTCTTCTACGGCTGGTTCGCCGACATGGTCGCCCATTACCAGACCGACTTCAGCAAGGCCAACTGGCTCTGGAACGAAGGTCTATCGAGCCGGGGGCACGTGATCCACGGCGAAGTGGTCTACAATGTCCTCTTCTATAACGGGCTCGCCCCCCTGTATGCCACCCGCGGGGTGCGGAACATCAGCCCCATCAAGGGGGATTTCCTCGGCACCTACCTGACCGCCCTGGCCGGCGGGCTGGGGGGCATGGCCTACTGGACCCAGGTGGACGACCTCTACGCCTGGCACGGCTTCGCGGTCTTCACCGGACTGACCGCGCTGGGCGCCTGGATCGGCAACCGGATCTGGAAATAGGTAGTTATTCTGGTCGGGGCGGCCGGATTTGAACCGGCGACTTCCTGCTCCCAAAGCAGGTGCGCTACCGGACTGCGCCACGCCCCGAGAGTGCCGCCGGTCAATGTAGCTCCTCCCGTCGCCGGGACAAAGCCTCCAGATAGGGCGCCAGAGCCAGGAAGGCGCGGGCGCGGTGCGAGTGCCGCCGCTTGTACTCCGGGCCCAGCTCGGCCACCGTCCGGCCCTCCCCCGGTATGATGAAAAGGGGATCGTAGCCGAAACCGGACTCCCCTCGCAGATCGTGTGCGATCGCCCCGGACCACTCTCCGGTACAGACGATCTCCTGCCCCTCCGGCGTCCGGGGCCCGACCAGGACGGCGGTGCAGACGAACCGGGCGGTGCGGTGCGGGTCGGGTATGTCGGCCATGGTCCGCAGGAGCAGCGCGTTGTTCTCACGATCGGTGGCGTCGGGGCCGGCGAAACGGGAACTGCGCACCCCGGGCGCGCCGTCCAGGGCCGCCACTTCCAGGCCGGAATCATCGGCCATGGCCGGTCGACCGGCGGCGGCGGCCACCGTCCGGGCCTTGAGCAATGCGTTCGCGGCATAGGTCTCGCCGCTCTCCTCCACTTCGAGGGCGAGATCCAGATCGACCAGCGAGAGGATCGTCACCGGCACGTCGGCCAGCAGGGTCCTGATCTCGTCCGCCTTGTGCCGGTTCCCGGTGGCCAGGACGACGGTGGGCAATCCGGTCACGCGTCCGGTTCCACGGTCTCGAGGGAGTCGATGTCGTCGGCCCAGGCGAGCAGGTCCTCGCCGTCCTTGTGCCGGCGCAGGACCAGCCAGGCGGCGGTCAGCCCGCTCACCAGGCTGCTGATGAGGTAGGCGATGATCACCCCGAGGACGACCAGAAGCGAGAGCCCGCCCAGCAGCGCCGCCAGCGCGGCGAGCCCCTGCGGTTCTTCGGCGAACCGGTTCACCGTCGGCAGGAGATCGGCCAGCGGTTCCGGCCACAGCCCGGAACCGGTTCCGGACCAGAGACCGGCGATCGGCAGGTAGTCGACGGCGGCGGCCTCGATCGATCGCCAGGTCGCTCCCATCACCCCGCCGGCGAGATGCCCCAGCAGGCCGTGGGCCAGCAGCGCTCCGGTCGCCAGCAGCCAGCCGGCGACGGCGGTGGAGAGCGCGGCGGCCGCGGTCATGACCGCCGTGCGCCACGGTACCGTCCAGAGCAGGCTGAAGGACTGGATCGCACCCTCGATCGCATCTTCGCCGGTGCAGCCGACGATCGCCGGAGCGTAGAGCAGGCTCACCGCCAGCGCCAGGCCCGTGTAGATGCCGAACAGCGCCGTGACCAGGGCCGGCACGATCGAGATCCCGAGGATGATCGGGCCTACTGCGGGTATCGACGACACCACGCCCAGCAGGACGAGCAGCAGGCTTATCAGCAGGAAGAGGACGGCGATGATGACCGGAGCGCCCAGGGTCGACCGCCCGTGTTCCAGGGCGAACCGCCAGCCCTCGGTCCGGCCGTAGAAGTTGTCCCCCTTGAGCTGGCGGTAGGTGATCCGGGCGACCCCGGTGGCGCCGATGAGCACGACGAGCAGGGCCAGCACGGCCCCGGTGTCCCAGAGGGCGAGGGGGAAGAGCCCGCCGTCGGGCGGCGGGGGCGGGAAGAACCGGTGAAGCCGCCAGACGGCCGCCGGCGCGTAGCCGGCGATGAGCCAGGCGAGATAGGCCGGCCCCAGGAAACCGGGGAAGCCCAGCAGCAGCGACCGGAAGACCACCCACATCTTCTTGCCGCTCAGGCCCAGGCGGGGGGCATGCCAGGCATCGGCGACGGACCAGGCGAGTCCGGGCATCGACGGACTCCTTTACCGGAGGGATCGGGTTCTTGAATCTCGGACGGGCGTTCGACCACCCGTCATCGTTTCATCATACACCCGGGGAGCCGGTCGGAAAAACCGGCGATAACTATCCCAGCGCGGCCGTCAGGGCTATGAATTCCTCCGGGGTGAGGGTCTCGGCACGCCGGTTCAGATCGATCCCGGCGCCGGCGGCCCGGGCCGCGAGAGCGGACCCGCTCAGCTGCGGCAGTCCGGCGGCGAGGCTGTTCCGCAGTTTCTTCCGACGCTGGCCGAAAGCCGCCTTGACCACTCTCATCACCGTTTCGAACGAAGGCGCACCGGTTCCGGAGGTGAGCGGCCGGGGCCGCAGGGTGAGCCTGACCACGGCCGATTCCACCCGCGGCGGCGGTGCGAACGCTCCCGGCCCGACGGTGAAGAGGAGGTCGCGCTCGGTCACCAGGGCGGCGGCCACGCTCACGATGCCGTAGGTGCGGCCGCCCGGGCCGGCCGTGACCCGCTCGGCCACCTCGCGCTGCATCATCAGCACCGCCCGGTCGATCCGCTCAGCGGCCCGGAACAGCGCGAAGAGGACACCTGAGGTGATCCCGTAGGGGAGATTGCCGGCCAGCAGGAACCGGTCCTCTGTTCCCCCCACCCAGTCGGGCAGGGGCCGGGCGAGGATGTCGCCGGTGACGATCTCGATCCCGCCGAGACGGGGATCGGCCCGCAGCGCCGCGGCCAGCGCGGCGTCGATCTCCACCGCCACCAGCCGCCGGCTCAGCGCGGCCAGCGGTACGGTGAGCGCACCGCGTCCCGGTCCGATCTCGAGCACCGTTTCGCCCTCGGCCGAGAGGGCGTCGACGATGCGCCGGGCCACCGCCGGATCGTGCAGGAAGTGCTGGCCGTGCGGAGGGGGGCGGCGGGCGCTCATGCCGCCCCGACGTCCGGTCCGAGGACCCGGCGGGCATTGTCGGTGGTGAGTTCGGCAAGCGCCTCGGGACTCAGGTCCAGCGCCGCGGCCACGGCCCGGGCGGTAGCCACGAGATAGGCCGGTTCGTTGCGTTCCCCCCGGTGCGGGACGGGGGCGAGAAAGGGAGCGTCTGTTTCGAGCAGCAGGCGGGATCGATCCCAGCCGCCGACGATCTCCCGGAGGCGGCTCGAGGGGAAGGTGAAGACCCCTCCCAGTCCCAGGTAGTGTCCCCGCGCGATCGCCCACGCCCCGAAGTCCGCCTCTCCGGAGAAGCAGTGCAGGATGGCGGTGACCCCCTCATCCCACTGCTCCAGCGCCGTCTGCAGTTCGGCGGCGGCGTTGCGGTTGTGCAGCACGATCGGCAGGGAGGTCTCCCGGGCCAGCGCAAAGTGCGCCTCGAGACTCCGGTACTGCGCCTCACGACCGGCCCCGGTCCGGTAGAAATCGAGTCCGCTCTCACCGATCGCCACCACCCGGGGATGTTCGGCCAGGGCCCGGATCCCGGCCCGGGCGGCCTCGGGCCCGGCGGTCCAGGTCTCGGCGTCGTTGGGGTGGAAACCGACCGCGGCCCAGCAGAGGTCGCTGCGCCCGGCCAGCTCCACCGCCGCCCGGCTGGTGGCCAGATCGGTACCCAGATTCAGGATCGCGATCACCCCGGCGGACCGGGCCCGGGTCAGGACCTCCTCGCGATCGGTATCGAAATCGCTCCACCAGAGGTGGGCATGGGTATCGATCAGCGTCACTCCCGCAGATCCTCGGGCAGCTCAACCCGGGGGAAGAGGCTCTCCCCGCCCGGCACCGCCCCACCCGGCTCCAGGCCGCCCCAGCGGGTACTCGCTTCGAAACCGCTCCCGGCGGCCGGCGCCGCACCCAGATGCCGGCCCAGCACGGCCATCCGGGCCGGCATGACCGGTTCGAGGAGTGTACCGGCCAGCCGCAGGGCTTCGGCCGGGACATAGAGAACGGTGTCGAGCAGCGCCGCCCGCTTCTCATCCCGGGCTAGCTGCCACGGTTCCCGGACTTCGAGGTAGCGGTTGACGGACCGTACCAGGGTCATGATCTCCTCAAGCGCGGCATTGAGCGCGAGTTCCTCCACCGCGGTCCGGACCCGCTGTACCGTCCCCTCCGCCGCCGACCGCAGCTCCGCCTCGGGTTCACCCGTCTCCCGGACGGCGGGGAGGATCCCCCCCCGGTACCGGGCGATCATCTTGGTCACCCGGCTCAGGGCGTTGCCGAGATCGTTGGCGAGATCGGCGTTGTAGCGCTGAACGAGATCCACTTCGCTGAAGGTTCGGTCGAGCCCCAACGTCATCTCGCGCAGGAGGAAGAAGCGGAAGGCGTCCACTCCGTAGCGTCCGGCCAGGTCGAGGGGCCGCACCACGTTCCCGCGGCTCTTCGACATCTTCTCTTCCTCGACCAGCCACCAGCCGTGGGCGGCGATCCGCCGGGGGAGAGGGAGGCCGGCGGCCTTGAGCATGGTCGGCCAGTAGACGCAGTGGGTGGTGACGATGTCTTTGCCGATCAGATGCAGGTCGGCGGGCCACCAGTTCTCCTCACCTTCCGGAGGCGGAACCTCGAGGACCGCGCTGATGTAATTCAGCAGGGCGTCGAACCATACATAGGTCACATAACGATCGTCGAAGGGGAGCGGGATCCCCCAGGCCAGCCGGCTCTTCGGCCGGCTGATGCAGAGGTCCCCCAGCTCCATGCGCAGGAAACCCAGCACCTCGTTGCGCCGCCCCTCGGGGAAGATGAACCCGGGATGGGACTCGATGTGTTCGATGAGCCACTCCCGGTAGGCGCTCATCCGGAAGAAGTAGTTCTCCTCCTCCAGCTCGATCACGGGGCGCCCGCAGTCGGGACAGTTCCCGTCGATGAGGTCCTTCTCGGTCCAGAAGCGTTCATCGGGCACGCAGTACCAGCCCTGGTAGGGGGCGCGGTAGATCTCCCCCGCCTTGAAGAGCTCCTCGAGGATCCTCTGCACGTAGGCCACATGATCGGGATCGGTGGTCCGGATGAAGCGGTCGTAGCGGATCCCGAGCGTCGCCCAGAGCTCGATGAACCGTCCCACCATGCGGTCGCAGTAGGCCTGGGGTTCCAGGCCCGCGGCCTCGGCGGCCTGCTGGACCTTGAGGCCGTGTTCGTCGGTGCCGGTCAGGAACCAGGCGGTGTTCCCGAAGAGGCGGTGATAGCGGGTCAGGACATCGGCCACGATGGTGGTATAGGCATGCCCGATATGGGGAGTGCCGTTAACGTAATAGATCGGCGTCGTGACGTAGAAACGCTCGGCTCGGTCAGGATCCACGGTGCGCACCGCCGGTGGTTAAACGGGACTGATCGTCTCGTACAGGCCTGCGTAAATCAAGGCCAGATTGACGAAGCTGTCAACCTCACCGGCCGCTTCGAGGGCGGC
>CAYSYY010000159.1:0-7779 GCA_964435265.1 uncultured Gemmatimonadota bacterium | reverse complement strand
GTCCTTTGGGGTGACCGCTGTCCCAGAGTGCCGCGACGGTATCGAGCGAGATGAAACGCCCACCCAAGTCATATGTCACCACGGAAGAAGACGCGTGTTTCGGCGGGTGGGCCGACAGGGCGTGCTGAAACTCTTTGCCGTTGACTTTTCCTATATCCACGAAAAGATGGTCGGCAAGATGACCGCCATTCTCTTTAGACTGATGATCTGCTTCGTCCATTATGTTTTGCATGGACTCACGAACCATCTCCCAGGCTCCCCAGTTGTCGTCGCCCAGGGCCCGGCGCTGCATCTCCCAGACCGGGGCGCGCTCGTGATCGGGGAGAGCCCGCACCGCCCAGGCCAGGGTCTCGGCCCGCAGGGCGGTCCGGTTCATGGGCCCCCACTCGGCCGTCTGCAGCAGGTACTCCATGCTGTGGGCGATCAGTTCGGAGCAGGCGGCAACCTCGCGCCGGGAGAGTTCTCCCAGCCGGTTCAGGGTGTCGAAGGCCTTGATGTAGCGCATGGCGGAGAAGAAATCGGGCAGGGCCGGGATTCCGTTGGTGTAATCGGGACGCAGTTCCACGGCCCAGTCGGGGAAGTCGGAGCGGTATCCGCCGTATTCGTTCAGGACCTTCTTGATGCGGGGCAGGATGCCGCGGTCACCCTCATGCTCGAAGAACCAGGCGTCAATGACGGCCATCTCGAGCAGCCCTCCGGGGGCCCGGTAGCCGAAGACGCTCTCGGGGTCGAAGCTCTCCCGCCAGCGGGCGATGATCTCGTCGTAGTGCTCCCAGGTGGCATCGGCCGAGGCGCGGGCGTAATCCAGGTAAGCCGCCCGATCGATCCGTTCCTGGGCCGTAACGGACAGACCCGCTCCGCAGATCCCCATCGCGGGGAGGAGGAGCGATCCCATCAGCACTACTGAGAAGGTTCTCCGGTTGCCGCTCATCTCGATGGTCCCCTTTCACGTTCACGGATCCACCCGGCAATCCGGCCGGGGGTTCCTTCTCAGGACATGACTGTCATGTGCCTCAACGGTCTCTACCTGATGCTGACCATCAGCCAGAGCAGCAGGATGATCACCCCCACCAGCACCCAGCTGCCGAAGAAGCCGAGGTAATCCAGCGGAGCGGGTTTGAGGATCTCCCACTGCGAGCCGGGCCAGATCTTCTCCTTCTCGAACTGTCCGGGATCGGCATATGAAGCCGCCAGCGCCCGCTCCTCTTCCTCATCGGAGGGCTGTACCGGGGTGTGCATCTTCGCGAAGAAGCGGTCGAGGTGCACCTTCTCGACCGGTCTGGTGACGAGGCTGATCCCGAACAGCAGCAGGAACGGGAAGCCGGCGCTGAAGAAGAAGCGCAGGGCCACCAGCCACGACTTCGGGGTGTCATGGAAGTCGAAGCCGAACCAGCTCAGCACCCACAGCTCGGCCTCGAAACGCCCCACCCCGATCCTCGGCGAATCGGGATCCTCGGGATCGGAGCGGGCCACCGACTCGAAGAAGATGGCGGCCGGCTCGATGGTGTGCTCCTTCATGACGGGCTCACCGACCAGCCGCGCCCGGCCCGCCTCCACGTCCTCCTGCAGAGCTTCGGCCTCGACCACGACCGTGCGCGCCCCGGTCTCGCGCAGGAAGGCCGGATGGTGGGTGGCCCACTCCATTGAGGCGAAGAGATTGGGGATGACGGCGTAGATGACGATGCAGATCACCACCTGGATCCAGACCGCGGGGCGGGTGAGCCGCCGCCAGATGAATCCGAGCCAGATCGAGGCCCCGAAAATGGCCGGCACCGCGATGGCGTACTTGAAGAGCTCGAGCAGATCATCGACCAGGATCGCCACCAGCAGACCCCCCAACAGAGTGGCCGCGATCGCCCACCGCCCCACCACCAGGTAGTGATGCTCACTGCGTCCCGGGCGCAGCGGTTCATAGATGTTCTTGATGAACAGGGCCGAGTAGGAGACCGAGGCGGCGTCGAGGGTGCTCATGTTGGCCGCCAGGATCCCGACCAGCATCAGCCCGATCGCACCGGGCACGAGCAGGTCGCGGGTCATGAAACCCCAGATCAGATCGGGATCGTGGAGCTGCCCCGCGTAGAGCCCGATCGCCAGCAGTCCCGCCAGGGCCCAGAAGATCATGATCACCCGTTTGAAGTACATCCCGCCGATCATGCCTAAACGGGCCGTCATCTCGTCTTTGGCCGAGCCCGACGTCTGCATTCCCGTGGCCACGGCCACTATCGAGACCAGATTGGCCATAACCATGGCCAGGATGGTGTACCAGCCGTAGTCGCTCAGGGCGCCGGAACCGAAGAGGTCGAACATGTAGTCGGGCACAGCGGCGTGCAGGCCGCTGAAGCCCCCGATCTTCGCCAGCCCCAGGGGGATGAGGATGAGGCTGAAGATGACGATCAGCACCCCCTGGATGGAGTCGGTGATCGCGGCCGCCCGGAAACCGCCGAGCATCGTGTAGATCCCCACGATGAGCGCGAAGATGAAGTAGAAGACGACCACGTTGGTATGCGATGCGAAGCTGCGCAGCTCACCCAGCTTGTTCTTCTCGTTAAGGACCTCGTAGCGGGCCAGTTCCCCGGTCGCGAGGCCCTCGTCCATGCGGTCGATGAGCTCCCGGTACTCCCGGAACTCGAGGATGCTCTGCCGCTCGGCATCCGTGCACTCCTCCATCGTCTTCGGAGTCAGGGCCTGGAAGGTCTTCCCCGCCACCATGAAGCCCACTCCGCCGCCGAGGATCGAGACCAGGAGGATGAAGACGGCGTAGGCCCCGCCGAGCGGCTTCGAACGGAAACGTTCGGTGAAGTAATCCCCCAGGGTGGTCAGGCGCACCCGCCGGAAGAGGAAGACCGTGAACCAGTAAAAGGGGGTGAGGAAGAGCACCAGGTACTGGATCCACATCCCCCCGATGCCCTGCCGGTAGATCTCGCGCGAGACCGCCACGGCCTGGTCGGCGTTGGTGGAGCAGCCGAAGTTGAGGAAGAACTGGTAGACCTTGCCCAGCTTGCGGCCGGCCAGGTAGAAGTCACCGGTATCCTTCGTACGCTCCCCGGCCCGCTTGCCGATCCAGATGATGACGCCGACATAGGCGGCGATGACCAGAGCGTCGATGATGTGCAGACCGAATATCCTCATCGCGTCGGTCGCGTCCCTTCCCCGGGGTGGATGCGGTCCCAGCTCTCGAAGACCGCGAAGACGTTCTCCGGGCGCGCGCCGGGCCCGAACTCGCACTGGGCGATGCAGCCGCCGTCGGCCCAGAGCTCTTCATACACCATCCGGACCGCTTCTTCCACCTCACCCGGCGTTCCGTACGCCAGGATGTGCTGGCGGTCGATCTCGCCCCAGAAAGTGATCCGGCCGCGGTAGAGCCGCCCCAGTTCCTGGATATCCATGCAGAAGAGCTGGCTGTTGAGGGCGTCCACACCGGCCTCGGCCAGCGCGCCGATGATGGCCGTGATATGGCCGTCGGAATGCATGAAGACTTTCTTGCCGCAGGCCCGGGCGATCCCGGCGTAGTCGGCGTAGAGGGGGCGGAAATACTCGGTCCATATCGCCGGGTTGACCATCAGCCCCCCCTGGGTGCCCCAGTCGTCCATCAGGGCGATGGCGTCCACCTCGGTCTGCGCCCAGGCCTCGACCTCGCGCAGGTAGAAGCGGTGGATGATGGCGAGGAGTTCGAAGAGCTCGGCGGGCTGTTCGTACAAATCTATCAGGGCCTGCTCCATGGTCCGCATGAAGCAGAGGCGTTCGAACGGGCGCACCACCGAGCCAGCCAGGACGAAGGCGTCGGAGTCGCGGCAGAAGGCGTTGACGGCGTCGACGTCCAGGGCCAGCACCGCCTCGGGGGGCAGGAAGTTTTCCAGATCGTCCCAGGTCCTGATCAGCGGATCGTGGACGATCCCGATGATGCCGTCCTGGGGATTCTCGAACCGGCATCCCCATTCGTCGACATAGGCGCCCTTCCGGTACCGTTCGCCCGAGACCGGCACCGGGGTGCGATACAACGCCGGGGCGCTGACCAGATCGTCGGGCCAGAGCCGCCGCAGACGTTCGACCTCGGCCGGATGGTTCCGCTCAGCCCAGGGCAGCAGCCAGGTCTGTCGGGGTATACGGTCAGGGGAGTCGAACTCAAGGGTTCGCCGGATGAGTTCCCGTGAGGTCATGTTCTCCCCTCCCGGCGGGCGGGCGTTACCCGGGCCGGTATTACCGCGGAAAAGATGCGTACGCCGATAAATCAATACGCTCCCCGGCCCGCGCCCACTCTATTCCGGTCTCGGAAGGGAGTCGTTCCTCCCGGTAACAGTGGATGAAAGCGGCGTCGAGCCCCCTGATCCAGAGACGACCGCCGTCATCGGCGCGATCGAGCCGGGAGGCGCTGATCACGACCGGTTCGGGGAACGATTCCTGAGCGCCGTTGACGACCAGCGTCTGAGCCCGGGCCGCTTCGGGGGGACAGATGATCTTCTGCGAGCCAGCCAGTCCCCGCTCTGCCCGTTCGAGCCCCGCTCCGGTCCATTCGAGGGCCCGGAAGAGCTTGGCGAACTGGTGGCTCTCCTCCGGCGAGCCGTAGGCGACCTCGGTTCCGTCGGCTGAAACGGCCCGGATCGGCTCGAGCCCGCCGTCGAATCGGATGACCGCGTTCTCGCATTCGATCCGGAAGATCGGGGCGTGCTCGGTGGCGACAGCGTGGGAACCGAGAAAGAGGAGCTCGGCGCCCCCCTCCGTCTCCACCCGCACGGCCACGGTGTCGGCGTTCTCGATCTCATAGGCCCGGGCCAACTCAGCCGTCACCGCGACCGGCCCGGCGCTCAACTCCGGTTCCGGTCCCAGCAGGTAGAGCAGGTTGTGGATGAAATGGGCCATGGCGTTGTTGAGCGGCGAATCGAGGATCCAGCGCCCGTCACCGGCCCGGCGCCGTCCCGCCCAGTCGTTGCGCGTATAGTAGTCGAAGCCCCGCGGCCAGAGACACAGGGTCGCGGCCCGCCGGGGCGGTCCCCAGCGCCCGGCCGCGAGGTCGGCCTTCAGGGTCCGGATGGCCGGCGAGAAGGACCACTGGTAGCCGATGCTGACCCACCGATCCGACGCATCCCGGGCCCGGACCAGCGCGTCGGCGTCCTGAATGACGGCCCCGAGGGGCTTGTCGCAGAGTACGTTGCAGCCGTGTTCGAGGCAGGCGATCGACTGGGGCACGTGGAAGTGGATCGGGGAGGCGATCACCGCCAGGTCGGCCGTACCGCCGGCGGTGAAGAACTCTTCGACAGTATCGTGGACAGGGATCCCGGCAGCCCGGATCTCAGGATAGAGCCCCGAGGTTTCAGGAAACGGATCCACTACTTCGACCAGCTCGTATGAGGCCGGATCGCACTCTTCGAACAGGGTCTTCAGGTAGGAGTAGCCGTACCCGCCGATCCCGATCATGAGCATGCGGACCTGATCGGACATCGCGACTCTCCTACCCGAGGAGCTGTCGGGGCAGGAGCGGATTGAGATGCATCAGCAGATCGTACACCGAGGCGCCGCAGGCGACAGCGATGTCCTCGGGACGCGAACCGTCTTCATGATCGAAGAAGGTGGCGACATCGCCGATGGCCACCCGGTTCTCTTCACCGATCTCGACGATGGTGTGGGAGGCCGAGACCGAGGCGATGACGGGATAGAGACGATCACCGATCCTCAGGCGCGCTCCCTGAGCCGCGACCCGGGGCCAGCCGTCGGCATGCCCGAGCGGCAGGGTGGCGACCCAGACGTCGCGTTCGGCCACATACGCCCGGTTGTACCCCGCGCTTTCCCCCCGGCGCAGCTGCTTGACGTAGGCTACCCGGGCCCGGAGGGCCAGGGCCGGCCGCAGATCGAGCACTCCTGCCGCCCTGAACTCCGGCTCGGAATACACGCCGAAGAGCGCCATGCCGGGGCGCACCATGTCGAGGAAGGAATCGGGGCGCTGGAACAGCGCGAAACTGGAGGCCGCGTGCCGCCGCCCCACGCCGATGCCGGCCGCAGCGAGGGAATCACAGAGCCCGGTGAAGCGGCGCAGCTGCTCGGCATCGAACTCCGGATCCTCGGTGAAGGTCATCATGGTCCCCTCGATCCGCACTCCTTCCCGCGCCGCGAGATCGCCGATCAGGGCGGCTGCTTCCCGCACCGGCACCCCCACCCGCCCGATGCCGGTATCGACACAGACGTGCAGGGGGATGACGGTCCCGAGCCTGGCCGCGACCCGGTCGAGGAGATCCCCAATGGGCGTGTAGACCATCGGCCTGATCTCCCGATGCACCATCTCCTCGAGGTCAATCTCATCGAAGGGACCCATTGACAGGACCGGCTTGCGCACGCCGCTTTCGCGCAGGGCGACCGCCTCCTGCAGCTTGACCACCGCGAAGCCCGCGATCGCGGGAAGCGGCTCGAGGATCCGGGCGGCGTTCACCACCCCGGCACCGTAGCCATTGTTCTTGATCACGGCCAGGATGGGGCGCTCCCCCACCCGGCGGGAGACCTCACCGACATTGTGCCGGAACCGTCCTGGATGCACCTCGACCCACGGATCGAAGGAGGAGTGCACCTTGGTCGTGGAGGCGGGCGTGCTCCCGCCGGGGGCGGTGCGATCGCAGCCGGCGGCGAGAACCCCCATGGTCGCTAGGGCCGGGGCGGCCTTCAGGAAGGTGCGGCGGGTTGGATCCATCGGCATTCTCCGGAACGGGTCGGGGAATGAGGGGAGTGTACCACTGGCCGCTGGTGATGAATACCCGCGAGGAGATCCATATTTTTTTCAATATCCGGTGCCGGACAGGTGTAGAAAGAATACGTGGAAACTCGGGACCGTCGGTGGTCTGCCGTTACCGCGTTGTTCATTCGCTGGTTTGACTTCGTTGCACCTGCGTGCAGAGGTGAATGGGCATGCGTGGCAGAACCGCCGGCGACCGGTACCGCCGGTCTATCCCGGTCCTGAAGATGTCCCTGCCGATGATCGTCCTTATATGCGGCTGTGCTGCGGGTGTGACCGGACCCGACGGTCCGCCGGCGCCCACCGGTCTGCAGATCTCGCTCCTGCCTCCCGACACGGTCACCTTGAACTGGACCGACAACTCCGAGGATGAAGAGGGTTTCACGATCTGGCGCAGTGCGACCAGGAACGGTCCGTACGCCGCCCTAACCACCGTCGGTCCCGACGAGACTACGGCGACCCTCACGGGTCTCGACCTCTCGCTCGTCCACTTCTTCCGGGTGTCGGCCCGGAGCGGGACCGGGGAATCACGGCTCTCGAACACCGTCGGCACCGCAGCGACCGTGCTCAAGGTCGGGGAGGCCGTCCCCGATTTCGTCTCGGTCGATCAGAACGGCCAGAACGTCTCGGTGCATGCCTTGAGCGGGAAGATCCGCCTGCTCTATTTCGCCCGACTGAAAGAAGGGTGACGACCGGGCGAGGACGAGGTCTCGTTCCTCTTCGGAATCCACGACCGCTACCGCCTCGACAACTTCCAGCTGCTCGTCTACGTACTGGGGAACGAACCGGCGGTTTGGGCGCAGGAGTGGGACACCACCCCCTTCCCGATCCTGGATGAACGGAGCGGACGGGTCCTGAGCCGGTTCGCGACCACCGACCAGCTCCCGCTCTGTGTCGTGCTCGACGATAACAACATCATCCGGCTCAAGCGCAGCGGCGATAACGCCGTTGTGTACGGCCCGGTAACCGAGATGATCGACCTGCTCCTCAGGCGGTAGCCCGTTAGCCGGAAGCGGCCGTACGGCGGCGAATCGGGTTCAGGGCACCTCCACCCAGGCGGTCGC
>CAYSYY010000158.1:0-7846 GCA_964435265.1 uncultured Gemmatimonadota bacterium | reverse complement strand
CGGTCAACCCAATACCATACTGATTGAACCATCATCAGGCAGGCTGGATTCAGGTACTATCTATCCGCAGACCGCAGAAGTCGAGCTTCCGCTGGAGGTGCTGATCCCGGGGGAACAGTCGAAGAATATCACCCTGATCGATTACTGGTTCATCGAGGCCTACTGGAAGCTGGGTACCCTCTATCTCGATATCGGGGCGTGGAAGAAGGCGATCTTCGAGATCTCGCGGGTACTCTTCGCCATCGGCACCCGGACCCAGCCCGAGTTGGCCGAACAGGCATTCGGTTTCCTGACCGAAGCGTACTGCGAAATGGGTCATAAGAAGTGGGCCCGGTATTATAGAGAGATCACCCTCCGGATGAATCCGGGGAATACCTACGTGCTCCCCTATCTGGATCGGGTGGGGAGGCACTGACGGCGCATCAGCCGGGCCGGCCGGTCACCGGCCCGGATCAGACCTGCCTGACCATACCCTACCCTTCCGTTCCCCGGCGTTCCAGAATCCGTCCCGCAGCGGCGTCGGCCCGCCGCAGGAGCAGGGTGAAGATGAAACCGATCAGACCCATCGAAGCGAACACGAGCGCCCCGGCGGTGTAGGTCTGGGTCGCATCGCGCAGGTACCCGATGAGCCACGGTGTGGCCGCCAGTCCGAAGTTCTGGATCATCGTGATCAGGCCGAAGGCGGTTCCCGTCGCGCGCTCGCTCACGATCAGCGGCACGCACGGCCAGAGTATGGCCGAGACCAGTGAGAAGCTGAATCCCAGGACCACCATCGGGAAGACAGGATGCAGGTGGGTGACCCCCATCAGGAGATGGCTCGGGATCATCAGGAGGGTCCCGACCATGAGCAGGGTGCCGCGCCGGCCGATCCGGTCCACGATCCCGCCGATGATCGGCGCCAGGACCATCGAGAAGAAGATGATGATGCTGGTGATCCGCCCTCCGGTCTGGATCCCGACCCCCCACTTGTCGACGAAGAAGTCGGTCGAGAAGGCGGTGAAGGGGAAGATGGCCGCGTAGAAGGTCACGCAGAGCAGGGCGATGAACCAGAACGAGCGCCCGAAGGTCTTGATGTCTGAGAGAACGATCTTGTCCCCGGCCGGCGCCTCGGCCAGCTTCACCCGGCCCCGGGCCACCCGCTCCAGGCCGACGTAGAGGAAGGTGACGAGCAGCGAGAAGACGCAGAGCCCGGCGGCGAACCACAGCGCCGCCCGGTAGCCTCCCCACGCCTCGGCCAGGGTGGCCTCGATATTGAAGCTGAAAAGGGTGCCCAGCCGCATGAAGGTCAGCGCCAGGCCGAAGGCGAAGGCGAGCTCTTTGCCCTTGAACCACTTGGCCAGGATCGCGCTCTGGCAGACCACCAGCGACTCGGCCCCGATCCCGAAGATGGTGCGGCCGATGATCATGACGGTGAGCGACGGCGCCGCCGCGACCACGATGGTGCCGAGCAGGATGAGGCTGGAGAACACGATACTCATGATCCGGGTGCCGAAACGGTCGACCAGGATGCCGCCGATGAACACCATCACCAGGTTCGGCCAGGAGTAGAAGCTGTAGAGCAGGCCGATCGCCTCGCGGTCGACGCCCAGGTCGCGGATGATGAGCGGCGCCAGGGCGCCGATCGAGTCATATGAGAAGTAGCTCCCCAGGAGCATCAGCCCCACCGTGACGAGGACGACGTAGCGGTAGAGGGGGGAGGAGGGATCGAAGCGGCTCGTCCCGGAATCGGGCTGGGCAACCATGAGCGGCGGCCTTTCCTCTGCGGGCCCCGGACACCGGCCGGTTCCGGCGGCGGGCTCCGGGTGCGGGGCATCCCCGGTTCGTATGTTCCCCGGTCCGGGTTATCCCCGGCCGGGCGGAGCGCGCCCTATCATGCACTACCCGAGCCGCGGTTTCCAGGCTCTCGTACCCGGTCGCATGACCCGGGCGGCCTGGGGCGGCGTGTCAGGTGACGGGACGGATTACGGTGACGGCTCAGCGATCGGTACCGAGGTGCAGTTCGAACCGGGTGGCCAGGCTCAAATCGAAGCCGGCTCCGGCCGGGTGGGAGCGGAGCCGCCGGTTCAGCAGGTTGTGTCCGACGAGCACCCACCGCAGCCGCCGGCCCCAGAACCACTTGCCGACCGACAGATCGAGGGCGGTGCCGGCGGCGAGATCGGGATCGACGTAGCGGGTGAGCTCTTCGAGATACGGATCGACCGGATCGGTGCGGATCTGGTGCCGGTACTCCGACCAGCAGGTAGCGGAGGTGTATCGTCCCCGCAGGGTGAGGGAGAGCGAGGGGTGGGGGGCCCAGGCGAGCAGGCCGACCGCGATGAATCGGGGGATCGCCTGCAGCCGCTGCGTGAATGCTTCATCGGAACCGGTCCGGAGCCGGTACTCGCCCCCCAGGGTCAGCCGCAGGCCGTCGCGGACGGTCAGCGCGAGGTCGCCGCGTACGCCCTGCAGCGATCCGTCGATGTCCGCCCATGACTCCGGCCAGTGGTTCTTCAGAAAGTCGGGTAAGGACTGGTAAGACTCCAGGTTCAGGTCCGAGAACGACCGGCTGAAGTACCCCAGCGCGATCGAACCCTCCCCGGCCAGAGCGAGGCCGACGCCGAGGTCTACGGCCGTCACCGTGCTCTCGAAAGCATCGTAGTCGTGATAGCCGGTCGTGCCGGCGAGATAGGTAAAGCCGGGCAGCTCGTGCGGAGCGGTATCGAAATCGCAGGTCGTGGTCCAGTACCGGTAGCCGTGATCGAAGGTGAAGGGAACCGGGGCGTGGGCGATCCCGGCGTCGATGCGGAGCCGGGACGACGGCCGGAAGCGCGTGCGCAGACCGGCCGAGAGCCGGGACTCCCGGCCCTTGAGGACCGCCGAGAGGTCGAGGGCGTATTCGAAATCGGTCGTTCCGAGGTCGGCCAGGCGGGCGTAGAGCGTGCCCCAGTCATGGGCGCCGCCCTGCCGGCAGCCGCTTTCTCCCGTACGGGTGGCTTCACGGGTCATGCCCACCGCCCAGGCGGAGGCGTCGGAGGGATCGCCGATTTCGAGGTTGCCGCTCACCCGCCGGAGTTCGGGATCGTAGGCCGGTCCGCCGAGCGGCGCCCAGCTCGTCATCAAGCCGGTCGTGGTCGAGAGGCGGTAGCGCAGGCCGAGGGAAGGGAGGAGCGGGATCGTTCCCGCGGCGCCGATCCGGTGCAGGCGGGTGTCGGCGGCGACCTCCAGACCGGGACCGCGGTGGAAGAGAAAATCGTGCCCCCACTGGCAGGAGGCCGAGAGGTCGTGCCGGCTGCGGCCGAGTTCGAAATGGGCGTGCAGGTTCGAGGCGCGGGCGGTGACGGCGGGCAGCCGGCCGGCCAGGTTCACGGTGCGGTTGTAGATGTAGGCGTCGGCCACCGGGTGGTTGCGGTTCAGAGCACTCAGGCGCACCCAGCTCCGCTCCCCCCCCCCAGCCCAGGACGAATTCGGCCTCCGGGCCGATGTGTTCGACGTCGCCGCCAGCCGAGCCCAGGTAACGGTACGGGCCGGGATCACCGGTCTCGTTCTCGGCGAAGACCGCGGCCGTGAGTTCGGGGCCCCGCCCGGGCCGGCGGGTGTGGATGTGCACCGCCCCGCGGGGAGCGAAGGTCCCAGCCACGAGGACCGGGAAGGCGAAGAACTCCACGCTGTCGATCTCGGCCACGGTGACCGGCAGCAGGTTCAGGCTGTGGGTCTCGAGCAGGTCGTCATCGAGGCGCAGCCCGTCGACGAAAAGGAGATAGGTATCGGTGCGCAGCGGCGCCAGATTCGCGGCCCGGTGCCGGTCGTGCAGGCCGTCGGTCGACCACGAATCCCACCCGGGGAGCAGGTCGAAGAGTTCCCCCGGCCGGGTGATCCCGGCCTGTTCGATGACCGCCCGGGTGATGACCCGGCGCCACGGATCGGGGGGTGCGGGCCCGGCCGGCACGTCCGGCTGGGCGCCGGCGCCGGCGGGAACGAGCGGGACGAGCAGACCCCACAGCAGGAACATCGGCGCGGGCCTCATTGCAGGAACTCCCGGAGCCGGGGAGGCGTGTCGAACCGCCAGCCGAGGAAGGCGGCGACGCCCACGCCGCGGGCCGGCCGGCTCAGGAAGAGGGTGCTGTGGGTCAGCTCCAGCCGCAGGTTCAGGCGCCGGCTGAGATCGAAGCGGGTCCGGACCACCGGACCGGAGACGAGCTCGTGTTCCACCCGGTCGTGCCAGGTGGCGGCGGGATCGTCGAAATCCATCTGGACGATCCCAACCCGCCAGCCCAGGGCGAGGGGCGGGATCCGGGAGCGGGTGAGGACGGGGAGGAGCCAGGCCAGAGCGAAGGTGCGGGTGGTGAAGGCGGGGAGGTCGGCATCCAGGCGTTTCCAGGAGGCCAGGATGACGGTTCCCGTCACCTCGCCGAGGTAGAAGGGAGTGGTGACCGAGATGCCGAGCCCGGATCGTTCCTCCCAGCCGTCGGTGAACGAGACCGGCCGGACCGGCACGACCGGTCCTGCCGAGAGGGTGATCGTCGCGAAAGCGGCCTCCGCTGCTTGAGCCGCGGCCGGCACCGGCGGCAGAACGGCCGGAGCAGCCGCCAGCAGGAGGATGAGAAGTGAGCTGGGCACGGATCGGGGCCTCTTCAACGGCGCGCCTTTCCGATATCTGTGCAGTCCTCGGTACACCATTCCGCAATCATGCCCGATACGTCACCGTCGGTACGGAACGGTGGACTCAGTTCCCTATAAACGCGGCTTCCATCAGGAGCCGGACGTCGGGATCAAGGGCGATGAAGACGGGTTCAGCGTCCGATTCGAAGACGAAGAGCTCCGCCTGGCCGTTCACCTCGACTTCCACCATCTGCGGCGGCTGCGAGGGATCGGTATAGATCCCGAGCTCGAGGGGGAAGCGGAAGGCGGGCCCGGATTCCTGGATCTGCCTGACGGTGACGGTCAGCTTCTTCCCGGCCGCATCCCACTCCCACGACCACTGCAGCTGAGGGTGGCCGGGCAGCGTCAGCCACTGGTTGAAGAACCAGCCCAGGTCCTGCCCCGAGACTTCCTCCATCACGGTCATGAAATCGCTCGACAGGGCGTTGCCGTTCATGAAGCGGGCGTAGTAGGTCCGGATGCCCTCCCACCAGGCCGCCTCGCCCACCAGGCTGCGCAGCATGTGCAGCACCCAGGCGCCCTTCTGGTAGGAGTTGGTGCTGAGCAGAGCGTTGCCGATGGCCAGCGTGGTGTCGAGCACCGTCGCATCCGGGTTACGGTGGGCGTACTGCACGACCCGGTTGCGGTCGCCGTCCATGCCGCTCACGAGCCGGTCGTGCCCGTAGGTGAATTCCATGTAGACGGTGGTGAAGTAGGTCGCGAAACCCTCGCTCAGCCAGATGTGGTGCCAGTCGGCCTCGCTCACCGCATCGCCGAACCACTGGTGGGCCATCTCGTGGGCCACCAGGCTCTCGCTCCAGCGGGCCGGCCGGCCGGCCCGCCCTTCGCTGTAGAAGATGTTCCCGGCGTTCTCCATGCCCCCGTAGCGGGTCTTCGACTGCACGTGAGCCATCTTGGCGTAGGCGAAGGGACCGATGTGATCGGAGTAGAAGTCGAAGATCCGCCCCGAGACGGCGAAGGATTCCACTCCCGCCTCACGGTCCTGCTCATACGTCCAGGACTGCTGGGGGATGCCGTCGGCCGTGCCCAGATCCACGACCGCGAAGCGGGCCGCCCCGATCACCATGAGCTTGGTGGCCAGCGGTGCCTGCGTGCGCCAATGGGTGCGGCGCCGGCCCTCACCCGGATCGGTCTCCTCGATGAGGGCGCCCGATCCCACCACCCGGTAGTGGTCGGGTGCGGTGACGATGAACTCGCAGGTGGCCTTGTCCGAGGGGTGGTCAACGCACGGGAGCCAGTAATGGGCCCGGTCGGGCCAGTTGTCGCCGAAGAAGGTGCGCTCGCCGTAGCGGTTGCGGGCGATGATGAGCCCGTCGGCGGGCACTCCTTCGTAGGCGACGGTGAAGGTGCGTTCCTCAGCCGTCGAAGCCGGCGTGCCGAGCTGGATGGTGAGGCGGTTGCCGGTGTGGGTGAAACGGGCCGGCCGGCCGGCCTCGTCGACTCCCGTCACCGCCATCCCGGTCGGCGGTCCCTCGCCGCCGCCGCTGTCCCGGCCGACGAGATCGAGGCTGAAGGAGGTCTTCCCGGCCCGCCGGAAGCGCACCGTGAGGGTGGTGCGTCCCTGCACGACGTCGGTGGCGTCGCTCAATTCGAGTTCGAAGACGTAATGGAGTACGTCCAGATCGGGATCGCGCGGGTAGGGATCGGTATCGGCCCCGGCCGGCACCGGCCGCAGTACCAGGAGCGGCAGCAATACCAGTGCGATCCGCGCCGAAAGCGTCCTCCGCAGTGGGCGAAGGCGGACAGGATGTGGATTCGGGACTCGCGTCATCGGGCTCGTTCTCCTCTCAGGCGGTCGGCCGGCTCCGGATCCGGTCAGGACATAGTACGGGATGGAACCGGTCGGTGTAAAAAGCCCGATGAGGAACCCGGTCGTCCCCCCGGGAGTCGGATACGGTGTAACTCCGGGATCGAATCCCGGGTACAATCAGAATATCACCCCGTATCTCCATCCCCTCCCGGCGGTTCGATACCGTCGGTATATGAAAGGGGGAATGACGTCATGCCTTCGTCTCCCGTATCGCCACATCCGGTCCCGCGCCTGCGTCCCCGCCCCCTCCTTCTCCTCTTGGTTCTTCTCTCCACCCCGGCCTGCGCCGACCGCGGGGCAGGGGCGACCTACGTCGACCGGGTAACCGATCCCGACGGCGTGCCGGTGGTGCAGAACGGCTCGGTGCCGCAGCAATGGGACGGCCGGCTGCCCAGGCTCGAGCTGGAACCGGTCGCCGTCATCGGTCAGGAAGAAGGTCCCGAGGAACAGCTGATTTCCAGGCCGTGGCTGCCGTTTGCAGTGGGACCCGATGGACGGCTGGGCTATGTCGAGGAAAGACCCACCGAGCTGCGAATCTACGACGGCGGGGGGAACTTCCTCTTCCGGGCGGGGCGGTACGGGGAGGGACCGGGGGAGTTCCGATGGGTCTCGATCATCCAGCATCTCGACGGGGTCGGGTGGGCCCTCTACTGTGGCCGCTTCCGAATGGTGATCTACGACGATCAGGGCCGGCTGGTGGAAACGCTGAGTACGCAGAACCTGCCGGGAAGTGCCTTCAACCGCATGTATATCGGAGCCGACGGACTCCTCTGGTACTGGCACGATGATCCTATGGAGTGGGGAACAAACCACAGCCGCCTGATCCGGGCCGACTGGAGGGCGATGACGGCCGACACCCTGGTGCAGGTGGAACACACCCGGCTGGTGGCTGACAGTAATATCGGCTGGCAGACGTACCAGCCGCAGTCACTCGCCGTCGATGCCGCCGGCCGGGCGTGGGTCAACTACGCACTCGATTATCAGATGGTGGTCTACGAACCGGGGGACGGTTCCTGCTGGCGGGTACGAAGAGAGCACGAGCCGGTACCCGATCCGGCCCACCGCGATCCGGCCAGTGATGAGAACTGGGCCTATGTGGTCATGGATAACAAGCGGATTCATGCCCGACCGCCCGAGTGCTTTCCGGCGATCGCCTATCTGCAGTGGGCGAGCGATGATGAATTGTGGGCCTTCAGCGGGGCCTTCATCGACTCGCCCCTGGTCCAGGTGGACGTGTTCTCCCCCGACGGGATCTACCGGCGGGCCTTCCAGGCCGAGCAGGACCTCGGCCGGGCCCGGATCAGGGATGGACACGTCTGGTGGCTGCGCGAGAACGAGGCGGGGGTACCGCAGTTCGTCCGCTACCGCCTGCGGCTGACCCCGGATCCGGTCCGGGGC
>CAYSYY010000157.1:0-7871 GCA_964435265.1 uncultured Gemmatimonadota bacterium | reverse complement strand
CGGAGTTCCCCCTGATCGTGAAGATCTTCGACCGGTTCGCGACCGATGTGATGGTCGGCCCCAATGACTTTGTGATCCTGAACGGCATGCCAAGGCACGCCGGGCAGGCCCGGGATATCTCGGCGCTGGTGGATATCTGCCTCATCATCGTGCTCGAGGCGGCACCGGAGGTCATCGTCGAGCGGATCGGCCGCAATGTCGGCGGTGACCGGGCGGGGCGTTCCGACGATCTGCCCGGCCGGATCCGTGACCGTCTCGTCCGCTACGAGGAGCGCACCCGGCCGCTCATCGCGCACTTCCGCTCCGCCGGGGTGCCGATCGTATCCCTGGCAGTCGGCGTTGCTACGACCGCTGCCGATCTGGTGGCGGAACTGGACCGGATCGTTATCGACTGACGCCCGTTCCCGATCGGCGCTCCGGATCGGGCGTCCCGCGAGTACGCGGGGGCTCCGCAGCACCGCATCTCATTTCATCGCAACCACACCGGGTGGTTCGACGTATGTATCGGGTGAATGCCGACATATCTCGTATATCGACATAGGGCGGATCGATACAACCGAGGCGCAGAATGCCGAACAAAGAGAAAGAAACGAAACTCAGCCTGGGGACCGTGCTCGTCCTCCACGCCCTGGCCCGGGGCCTGAGTTACGGCTTCGACATCATGGAGGAGACCGGGCTGGCGAGCGGGACGATCTATCCGGCGCTGGAGAAGCTGGAGCGCCTCGGTTTCACCGCCTCCCGGTGGGAAGATCCCGCCATCGCGCAGAGCGAGAAGCGCCCGGCCCGGCGCTACTATGAGATTACAGCCGAGGGCTGGACGGTTCTGGCCGCAGCCCTGGAGAAGCACCGCTCCCTGGCGCCGATCCGGTTCCCCGCCTCATCCCCCGGAGCCTGAGCGGACCATGACCGACCGGACCGGGAATCACGACTCTGAGCGGAGACCGCGAGAGCCCCGTCTATGTCTGTTCTTCATCCGGGCCGCCGCCCGGTTCGTTCCGGGCAGCCGCCGCGAGCGGTGGCTCGATCAGTGGACCGCCGACACCATCTACCGGGCTCGGTGCCGGGCGGAGCGACAGCGGGGACGAATCCGCATCGGCGGCTCGACCATCTCCTGGCTCCTCGGCGCCCTCACCCATGCCTGGTACCTCTTCTGGAGGGAGTACACCGTGGATATCATCTGGCAGGATGTGAAGTACGGTCTCCGGGCCCTGCGTCGGGGACGGAGCCTGATCGTCATGGCGGTTCTCTCTCTGGCTCTGGGGATCGCCGCCTGCGCCACCATCTTCAGTATCGTCGATGTCTTCATGCTCCGGCCGCTCCCCTATCCCGAACCCGACCGGCTCCTGGCGGTGTGGAGCACCAATGCCGAGCGGGGCTGGAATGCAACCTCTTTCTCCGTTGCCGACTTCCTCGATCTGCGGGAGCGCTCGACGACCCTGGAGGTCGCGACGATCATCCAGCAGGGCTTCAGTATCACCCCCGAAGAGATGCCGGAGCGGGTGGACGGTCAGCTGGTCTCGGGGGATTTCTTCGATGTCATCGGCCTGGAGCCGCTCCTGGGGCGGGGCTTCACCCGGGCCGAGGAGGGGCCGGGGCAGGGGGGAGCGGTGATCATCAGCCACGCTCTCTGGCAGCGGTGGTACGGCGGCGATCCCGACGCCCTGGGGACCACCCTGCGACTGGACGGTGTTCCCGTCACCCTGGTGGGGGTGATGCCGCCGGGCTTCTGGTTCGATCAGCCCGAGGCCAAGGTCTGGGTCCCCATGCCGTTCGACCCCGACGAGAACCGCAGCAATACCTACCTGCGGGTCGTGGCCCGTCTGCGCCCCGGGGTCACGATCGAACAGGCCCGCTCAGAATCGGAAAGCATCATCACCGCCCTGGCCGAAGAATATCCGGATGCCAATGCCGGCAACGGGATTTTCATCGATACCCTGCACCACGACATCTTCGATGAGGGTTACCGGAGCGGGTGCCTGATCGCCAGTGTGGCCGTCCTCTTTCTGCTGCTGATCGCCTGCGGCAATGTGGCCAACCTGCTGTTGACGCATGCCGCCGGACGGGAGAAAGAAGTCGCCCTGCGCGGCGCTCTCGGAGCCGGGCGCTCCCGCCTGGTGCGCCAGTTCCTGACCGAATCGTCTCTGGTCGCCCTCATGGGCGGGATCGCGGGGCTGGTCCTGGCGGTGGTCGGCATCAAAGCCTTCCTGTCGATCGCGCCGCCCTACATGCCCCGGCTCGACGAGATCGGTCTGAACCTGCGGGTGGTGGCCTTCACCGCCGGCATCGCTCTGCTGACCGGATTCCTCTTCGGCCTCACGCCGGCCCTGCACAGTCTGCGTATGAATCTGGTCTCGGCTTTGAGGAACAACCAGCGCGGCGGCGAAGCCCGTCGAATGCCGCGGATCCGTAAAACCCTCGTGGTGGCCGAGATCGCCCTGGCCCTGGCCCTGCTGGTGGCTTCGGGACTGCTCATGCAGGGGTACTGGAAATTGCGGGTCGCCGATATGGATCTCGACACCTCGGACGTCCTCACCTTCGAGACCGCTCTACCCGAAACCGACTACCCCGACCTGCCGTCCACCGAGCGGTTCTATGAGGCCTTCATGGCCCGGCTCGAAAGCTTGCCGGGGGTCGAGGGGGCGGGAGCCGTCTCGCTCCTGCCCTCGAAGGCGAACTATGCAACCTACTATTACCCGCCCGGCGAAGCCGTCACCGCCGAGACCGAGCGGCTGGTCGCGAACTACCGGACCATTCTGCCCGGGTACTTCGACGCTCTCGATATCCCCCTGGTGCGGGGGCGGGACCTCTCCGCCGACGATCGCGAAGGATCACCGCTCAGCCTGGTGATCAACGAGTCCATGGCCCGCCGGCACTGGCCCGATGAAGATCCCGTCGGGCAGGAGATCGTTCTGAGCACTCATCCGTGGCGCATCATCGGGGTCGCCGCCGACAGCCGGGACGGACCGCTCGATGATATCATCCGCCCGAAGATCTATCTCCCGGCCCTGCAGACCCGGCGGCAGTCCCTCTACTGGCTGGTGGAGACCACCCAGCCCTTCGCCCCGCTGGTGGAGAGCATCCGCGCCGAGCTGGCGGACCTCGATCCCGATCTGCCGGTCTTCAACATCATGAGCCTGGAAGAGCACATCGGCATCGATCTCGGGGCCGATCTCATCATGGCCAAGATCATGGTCGTGATGGCCGCGATCGCCCTCATCCTCTGCCTGGGCGGGGTATACGGAGTCATGGCTTTCATGGTCTCGCAGCGGAACCGCGAGATGGGCATCCGCATGGCCCTGGGCGCCTGTGAGGGGGATGTGGTGCGCATGGTCGTCGGCCAGGGCACCAGACTGGCTCTGCTCGGTATCGTCATCGGTCTCGCGCTGGCAGCGGGGGTGAGCAGCGGTCTCTCCCACTTCCTCTGGGGGGTGAGCCCCTTCCATCCACTCACCTTCGGCACGGTCACGGTGGTCCTGTTCGCAGCCGCCCTGGCCGCCACCTTCTTCCCGGCCCGCCGGGCCACCCGGGTCGATCCGATCGCGGCCCTGCGCAGCGAATAAGGCGCATCGATCGGCGGTTCGATCCGATCGCGGCCCTGCGACGTGAATAGAGAAGCTGTTTATATGTGATAAATGTAACATTACGGGATCGATCCCGTACTGTGGACAGAGTAAGAACGTCCACCCGTTGCGGGAGAGGCGTCCCATGTCGTTGAGATCGTTACGCTCGTGCCAGATCGCCGTCCTCTTCTTATTGCCAGTAGTGTTCCGGCTGCCGGCCGTTGAAGCTCAGAGCCCGCTCCCCCTGGACATCGAGCGGGTGAGCGAGCGGGTGCTGGTGATGAGCCCGAGGACCGGCAATGCCCGGGTCGTGGCTCTGGCCTCGGAGCAGGGTCTGGTCATGCTCAACTGCGGCTGGTCGCCGTCGTTCGCACGCCAGCTGCGGGGGGAAGCCGAGCGCGCTTTCGGCCGCCGGGAGTGGCGGGCCGTCATCCTGACCGACGCCGGCTTCCTCGACGGCGGGGGAGCCGAAGCGTTTCCGGAGGCGGTGCTCATCGCCCACGAGGAACGCCGGGCCTACTGGCAGGAACTCGGGGAGGCGGGAGCAGCGGAGATGCTGGCCGGACAGCGGGAGGAGTTCGAGGCGCGGGTGACGCGTTCGGAAGCGATGCTCGATACCCTTCAAGGGAGTCTCGAGCGACGGCAGGGACTGGAGGAGTGGATCGAACTCTGCCGGCGGATCGCCGACGATCTGGCCCGGCCCTATGACATCCCGCTGCCGGAATTGACCTTCAGCGATCGCCTCACCCTCGATCTGGGCGACCTGACGCTGGAGTGTCTCTGGTTCGGCGAGACCGCAGAAGGCGCCGACGTACTGGTGCGCGTCCCGGAGGAGAACCTGGTCTGGATGGGGGATATCTGTCATGCCGCCCACGTCCTGCCCTACGGCCGGTATGCCGATCGGGCGCCGGATGTGGACCGCTGGCTGACCGTGCTGGATGAAATGCTGGCCGGTGATCCGACCACGATGAAGGTCTACCGAGCCAACGGCGAGGATCCCTGGTCGTGGCAGAAGATCCGCGACCGACGCCGTCTGATCGCCGACGTCAGGGAGGCGGTTTCCGAGGCTCAGGCGGCGGGAGAAGCCCGCGAGGCGTTCATGGAGCGGATCGCCGATGTGGGCACGCACTTCCCCTACGTGCGGGCGTGGGAGAACACCGACCTCAACCTGATCAGGTACGACGTCGGCCACCTGGCGGCCGGCCTCTGGCCGGAGCGGTAAGTCTCAGGCCGTCCCCCGGCGCGGGGGCCGCAGGACCAGGGCGATCCCGGCGGCCGCCAGACACGATACTCCTGCGATGATGAAGGGCGTGAGCCACGCCCGTACGTCACCCCCGGCGGCGGCATCCTTGAACCAGCCGGCGATCTGCGGTCCGGCGATCCCGGCTACGCCGTAAGCCAGAAAGACCCAACCGTAATTGCGCCCCACGCTCCGGTTGCCGAAGAAGTCGGCCGTGGCCGCGGGGAAGAGGGCGAAGTTGCCCCCGAAATTGAAGCCGATGAGACAGGCTCCGATGATCAATCCCGCCGCCGTACTCCCCAGCCGGAAGAAAAGGAGCATGATGACGCCCTGCAGGGCACACATCAGCAGCAGGGCGAGCCGGCGCCCCAGGCGGTCCGAAACCGTGCCCCAGACGATCCGGCCCAGACCGTTCAGGATGGCGTACCAGGCCATGGCGGTGCCGGCGATGGTGCCGGCTTCGGCAGCGGTGGCCGCCGCTCCACCGGCCTGCAGGGCGTCGATGCCGAAGAGGCGGATGCAGTAGATCACCATCAGTCCGGCCAGAGCCGAACCGATGAACATCAGCACCAGCAGCCAGTACTGCGGGGTGCGCAGCATCTCGCGGCTGCTCAGCTCGATGGCACCGTTGACCGCCTCGGCGCTGTCGGGGGGTGGGGGCTCCCACCCCGCCGGCCGCCAGCCGGCGGGCGGATCGACCATGACCAGGCTGCCGAGCAGGACCAGGGCGGCGAACACGAGGCCGTAGAGCACGAACACGCTCTGCACCCCCGGCAGGCCGAAGAGGTGAGTGGTGTTGAGCAGCCCGCCGAACCAGCTCCCCGCCAGCTTGACCCAGATGGTGGCGCCGAAACCGAAACCGGCCACCGCCAGACCGGTGACCATGCCCTTGCGATCGGGGAACCACTTGACCCCGATCGCGATCGGCACCACGTAGGCCAGACCGATCCCGGCCCCGCCGATGAGACCGATACCGATGAACTGGGATGCGAAGGAAGAACCGAAGAGGCCGCCCAGAACGTACCCGAGGCCCAGGACGATCCCGCCCGCGACGGCCAGTTTCTGCAATGAGACCCGGCTCTGCAGGCGTCCGGCGACGACCATGACGAAGGCGAACGACGCCAGACCGGCCGAAAAAACCCAGGCTGCCTGACGGGCACTGAAACCGTATTCACCACCCGCCGCCAGGGGGAGGGTCAGTCGGTCGGTGAACACGCTCCAGGCGTATATCGCCCCCAGGGCCAGCTGGATGAGCACGGCGCCGACCACCACCAACCAGCGGTTCATGACCTTCTCATTCGACATGACGGGAGCCCTTTCCGCAGTGCTGCAGTGCCTGATGAAGGACGGGCGCTCCCAAGGTAGTGCCCGGGCAAAGTGATCTCAACAGTGCGGATGAGGGGACAGGACCGCCTTCGGGATTGTTCCATTGAGAGTGCTTTCAACCGAGCGGTTTGATGCAGGTGACCTCGGTGCCCGTCTCGTCGAGGACGATCTCGAAGCCGCGTTTGCGGAAGATGGCGACCATCCGCTCGTTGTCGGGCGTGGTCTGGGCCACGATCCGCTTCAGTCCCCATCTCTGCGCGATCTCCAGGCAGTAGTCGGTGAGGATGCCGCCCAGTCCCCGGTTCTGCCAGGCGTCGCCGACCAGGATCGCGTACTCCACTTCCTGATGGTCGGGATCGGCCACCAGCCGGCCCACGCCCATGAGCTTGCGCTCGCCGTTCTCCACGATCTCGGGGACGATCGCGATCTCGCGGTCGTAGTCGATGAAGCAGTACCGCGAGGCCACCTCGTGGGTGTCCCAGTGGAAGAGGTAGCGGAAGCGGTGGTAGATCGACTCCGGCGAGCAGCTCCGCAGCAGGGCGAACCACATCGGTTCGTCCTCGGGCTTGATGGGGCGGAAGACCACCCGCGCCCCGTCGGGCAGCGCGATCTCGCGGACGTACTCCTCGGGGTAGGGACGCAGGGCCAGATGGGCGTATGGTTCGCCGGGGCGCCCGAGCGCGTCGGGATCGAGGATGACGCGGGCGTCGAGGGCGATCACCCGGTCGGGAGCGGCCAGAACCGGATTGACGTCCAGCTCGGCGATCTCGGGATAATCGGCGGCCAGGTAGGAGAGGCGGATGAGGGCTTCGATCACGGACTCGACATCGACCGGCGGATGACCCCGGTAACCGCGCAGCAGGGGCCAGATGGTGAGCGATTCGAGCATGCGCCGGGCCAGGCGTTCGTTCAACGGGGGGAACCCGAGCACGCGGTCGCCGAAGATCTCGGCCCCGGTACCGCCCCGACCGACCATGATGATGCTGCCGAAGACGGGATCTTTGCGCAGCCCGAAGATGAGTTCGAGACCGCCGTCGCTCGTGATCATGGGCTGCACGGTGACGCCCTCGAGACGGGCGGCGGGCTCGGCTTCAGCCGCCGCCGAGGTGATCCGCTCAAAGGCCGCCCGCACCTCGTCGGGGCCGGCCAGGCCGAGGGCGACGCCGCCCACGTCGCTCTTATGGGTCAGATCGGGGGAGTCGATCTTGAGCACGACGGGGAAGCCGATCTCCGCGGCGACGCTGGCGGCCTCGTCGGCCGTGGCCGCGGTCCGGGTTTGAACGACCGGCAGGCCGTAGGCCTCGAGCAGGGTCTTCGAGACCGCTTCGGAGAGGACCGGTCCCAAGCTTGCGGTCAGGGCATCGAAGCGGGTCCGGAGTTCGTCCCGGGGCAGGGTGAAGCGCACCGGAATGTCCTTCGGCGTCTCGTACAGGCTCTCCAGCGTGCGGGCGTAGTCGAGGAGGGTCGCGAACGCCCGCACTGCCTGTTCGGGGGTGGTGTAGGAGGCCACCCCCGCCTCGTTGAGGATCGCGATCCCCTCGCGCATGCTCCGTCCCCCCAGCCAGGCGGCCAGGATCGGTTTCGATGATTCACCGCTCAGGCGGGCGATCTCGCGGGCGGTGCCGGTCGGGTTGGTCATGGCCTGCGGGGTGATGATGACGAGTACGGCATCGACGCCGGGATCGCTCAGGAGGATCCCGGTCGCCCTGGCGATCCGTTTGGGGCGGGCGTCTCCGAGCACGTCG